>JACZYS010000065.1 GCA_022570975.1 Candidatus Zixiibacteriota bacterium
ATTCCAGTTAGATGAATTAACGGGCGATGTTGAGTATTTTATAATCACCGAAGTTGCTGTGCCGATTGTACCGTCATCACCGGTTGCTTTCCATGAGAAATCAAGCTCACCTTTTTGAGTTCCGGGAACAGCAAAGGTTGAGTCAATTGCAGCCGGCGGTGAATAATCGCCAATGTATAATTTTGATAGGGAGCGGTCAGACCAGAAATCTGCATTGGTTTTTGTCCAAAAAGAAAAATAGAGAGTATCCGGCTCATCAACAGAAGCTACAATGTCAAAATCGAAAATTGAATTAGGCGCATAAACTGCCGCCACCCTGTTACTGTTGGCACTGTCAGGATAGGAACCGGTCGAATAACAAAAAATTGCACTATCCGGAACGTTATCAGAACCGGATGTAAAACCAACCTGAATTGAGTCATTCTCACCGCTGAAATCAACGGCCAAAATTGTTGATGTGAAATTTCCAAGATTAGAAAGCGGGTCCTGATCCGGAATAACCGTACCGGTTAAACCGGCCAGTCGGATTTCAAACCTGTTTTTATCCCATGCAACCACCACTGAAGAATCTTTGGTCACTCCGTCTTTAGATACCGATACAAAAAATGGATTAAAACCGAGGGAGTCAGAACTTCCCGTCTGTACATACCAGTAAGAAACAACTCCGGTCAGCCTTCCGTTGCTGCTTGTACCTGACATTACTGTCTGTCCATAGGCGTTGGTAACAGTGACCGTTGCTCCGTTTATCCAGAGACCGTTATCTCCAAGAGGAGCTATATTTATTGTTCTTTCAAGCAAGAATTCATGACTGTTTTGATTGTACAATACTATATTAGTATCACTGGCACCGTTCAAATAGATGCAGTCTCTGGCTTTCATATCAATTGAAGGTACAAGATAATAACCAATTGACCAGGTTACCGGATTATCAACAACACCGGAGTCAGAATTTATATCAAGTACTGAAAGAGTGTCACCTTCAAATAAAAGGTGGTTGGCTGACTTGGCGTTGTATATGTCTCCAGTTTTAACAATTGTTCCAGAACTGATATAATGGTTATTTCTTATTGTCCAGGGGACGCCGGATAGCAAACGCCAGCTATCTTCAATTCCAAGTTCTGCTGCACGTGCTACGGCACCTGTTGTTAATGCTCTTGCAATAACGGTGTTTCTTTCCAAGATAAGATTAGAATATCCTATGTCTGAATCATCATTACCACATTGGAGAACTGAACAGCTTTTCCCTATGGCCGTTGTTGCAGGGTTATCATCAACTATTCCCACAAAAATATTATCTCTGATTTCAATGTAATCCCAGTGACCACCGTCAAGAGACCTTAGTCTAAGCACTCTTACAACACCGTCTTTATTTTCACCATCAGGCCCATTGAATACTTCCACAAAATTACTATCAATAATAACCGGCTCAGATGCCGTACCGGCAACATTTTCTACTAATATTCCTCTGCCCCCCTGATGCTCAACTCCGGTTGTTATTACATTGTTTCGGATAAGTGATCCTGCTTGAACATCGTGAAGAACAATATTGTAGGCGTTTGCTGCTGAATTACCAACTCCGCATCCACCCGGGAAGCAGTTCAAAGTGTCATACAACACATTCTGTGCATCAACACTTAAAGTGCAATTCACAATTTTTACTTTAGCTTTAGCGATATATAATCCTGCATGAGGGGTTTTGACAACTGTAACACCATCAAAAGTGACATTAAATTCACCCGGCCCCACAGACTCCATGACTCTGCTGCAGGTATATGCAACTGATTCAAAATACTGACGATCACTAAAAGTGTTGGAGTTGTTAGTCCATCGACCACCATTGAACTCTATTCCACGATATACCCGAATATTTGAAACACATTTACTGTTCATACCGTCAATTGTTATATCGATATCGTTGATAGTGACGTTTCTGGCAATAAATATATTTATTCCTATATGTCCTGAACCTGACTCAGAGCCCGGAGCAATATCTCTTATAATTTTACCGGGTCCTTGAATAATTACACCGTCCGATGGATCGGAAGAAAAGCCAGTAACTAAAATACCAACTTCATAACGGGAATTCACATTTCCTGCAGTGTTTATAAATATTACAGTATTGTCAAAATTGATAAAAACATTCTGTTTACGATGCACCAAAATGATGTTGTAATTTACATTATGATTATCTACATATATAGGTGTGCCGGAGGTAACATAAAGGGTGTCACCAATAAAAGTAATTGAGTCGTTGCTCTGTGCCGAATATGGCAAATCTGACTGAGATAAGGCTACATGGTTATATGCAATACTAACGGGAACAATCATAAAAACAACTGCAATTGTCATAAATAATTTAACCAATATTCTGGACCTGTTCATCATACCTCCATTATAGACAACCAAACTATTCTGTCTACATAAATTTGTTTCTTAAACATCATAAACTATGAATGCATTGTTCAAATTGATTATCGGTGTTCTTCAAGTTCGAATGAATTGATAAACAAAGATTGAGCCAACCTAAAAAGAAATATGTAAATTATTGCACGACAATGCATTACTGCGGACTAAAGGCTCGTAAATTAGCCTTCGAGAAAGCAATATCTGTTCAACTTTTGAAAACTGTGCTAGGTTTGGACAATCAATATTTATAAAAACGATTTTTCCCTAAAGATGAAATTGGTAAAACAAAATTTGTCTATGAAAAACAGGTGCATGAATCATTAACGTCTTAGTATCTTCTTGGAGATTCTTTTTAGTTTTATTAGTGACTTGAAGATAAAAGAAATAAATAAAATTTTTGTGGTTCTTTTGAAAAGAAAAATGTCAGCGGAAACAAAACTGTCGGTTCCAAATCTTCTCTTGTATTGGGAATCTCCAATTCCAAAATTTAAGATATCTGGTTTATCTCTCGAGAATAAATCTTCCATCATTTTGTAAAATAGAACCGTACCTGGTGAGAGTTTAGCAAATTTATTGTTAAAGGCTATATTTGAGTAGTGGAAGATATTTTGATGTTGAAATCCAAGGACAAAAGCCCAAGGTTCATTTTCAGCTATAAGCAAGTAAGAACGAAAAAGATTCTTCGCAGCCAAATGTTTGTAGAAGGTGGTCTTTTCATCTGAAAAAATATATTTACTTTCATCTGCATCAGATTTCCAAGAATTCTTGAAAATATATTTTCCTGATTTTACGAAAAACTCTATTTGAGAAATATCGGTTATTCGTTCCAATCTTAAGTTGTTGTTCGATGTTTTTAAAGCCATCTGGTATTGTCTTTTCAAATTATATCTTTCTTTCTTTTTGAATTTTGAAAGATACTCTTCAAATGAATCACCAAATTTAATAAAAATAAACTTATTTGCATCTCTCTCAACAAAATGAACATACCTTCTTGAAATTTCACCAATAATTTTTAGTTCGTTCAAGAATGGTTCTGTTACTTGTAAACACTTAAAAAATATCGCATCTAACTTAGGAATTTTTTCGAACAATTTTTGGAAAATATCATCATAATTCATTGCTGATATAGATCCTAGCGGTTCTCCACCCATTGCAAGGGCAGAAAGAAATCCAAACTTAAGAAAAGTTGTTCTTCCTGCTGAGAATATTATTTCCCTATCATTGATCTCAAATGGAATTATTGATTTTACTTCACCATCTGTAGTTTCAGAAATACCCAATACATAGCTGCTTGGCTTGAGTTTGTGCACTGTATCAAACCATTCAGGGGACGCATACAAAGCATAAGGATTTTTAGAAGAAAGGAGCAATTTCCACCAAACGTCTTTTAACTTAATTTTCTCTTGATTACCAAATGATGTAATCTTGTTTTGATTCATTTGATTTTGACATCCTATGATTTATTTCATCAGTTTCTTTTTAAGAATTATCAGGTGTTTTCCAAGAGCACTTTGCTTTAGAGCCTGATAGGTTCTGGCATACAAGTACCGAGGATAACTTTTGAAGACTTTAATTGAGTAATTCATGCCGGATTCATTGGTGAAACTTTTTTTGTAGCTTTCATCCCCCTTGCCAAAGTCCAACCGTGAGTATCCATCTCTAATCAGTTTTTCCACCAACATTCTGTTAATAAGTTTCCCCGGCGAATATTTTGAGTAAGCAATATTATAAGACGGGGTGTACATGTAAACAGTGTCGTTCAAGATAAAAACAAACTTCAAAGAAACCAATTCATCATCTATCTTAAGCAGATATAGCTTTACTCTTTTTTGGTCGGCCAAATTTCTTGTAAGAGAAACATAGAATCCTTTATCGTTCTTGTTCAAAAATTTACTCGGAGTGGGAGTGTTCTTCCACCGTTCCATATGCTGTTCAAACAGAAGCTCCAGAGAGTTGTTTGTAATTTGGTCGCCGGACAATTCCGTCAAAGTCAGCTCACCTTGTTTCTTTAAATTGTTTAGTAAATTTTGGAGTTTACTTTTTTGCTTAAACCTAAAAGATTTTCTGGCTTCATTTTGTTCATTAAACTGAAAAGCAAAACAGTTTCCAGTAGGGACTTTGACAACTCTCATCCCCTTGTTTTTGAAAGCCGAGTACAGTAAGTTAGACTCGCTGATTCTTTCAGGGATTTCATCGAGACTTATTTTGTCCCAGTCAGTGCTGTTATCCAGAAGAAATCCGGTAACTTCCTTACAAATCAAACTCTTATCTGGCCCAATAACTCCACCGTAGTCAGCGTTGGGTGAACCAAGGAAAGAAATAGAGTGCTCACGCAAATTCTGAACTAAGGGAGCAATACCGACTAACTCATCAGTAAATTCAACAAGCAAAATATAAAGTTTACATCCTTCTTGAAAACTTTGCCACCAGGAGTCGGCCCATTCATGGATCAAGAATATTGATTTTGATTCTGTTTTTTGAACGAGAAGATTCCATTGTTCTTTAAGCCCCAAAAAGTCTTCGTATTCTGATATTTTTCTGACTTTATACATATTTGTTCATCAGTTTTTCTTGGAAAAAGTAAGGGTCGCTTGAATCTTCTTTAAGAAATAAAAATAACCGGACAACCTTGCCATAAATTCCAGTCGACTGATGTTCGAGCCTATTTCAACTCTGGGGATTTCAAATTTATTATCAGCTGAGGTGAAATGACGGTCTTCAATTATCAGAGCTGCTTTAAAACCAAATTCTTTCAAAACCTCAATAGTATCATTGTTATACATTCCATTTGGATAAGCAAACAGAGGCAGAAAGGGGATTCCCAGATCGTTCAGATTTCTTAGAGAAAGGGCTATATCTTCTTTCTGTTTCTCTCTTGAAAGATTTGACAGAACTTTGTGATAACTCGAATGAGATGCAATCTGGAACTCGTTTGAAAGAGAAAGTTCCAATATTTGTGAGCTGCTCATAAGCTCAAAAAGAGGCTTAAAATCTGAGTCCAAATAATTTGTGCGGATAAAGTTTAAAATATTTTCTACAACTTCATGATTCATACTCTTTAACCGAGTACCGAGTTCTCCAAGTATGACGGCTCTTTCTTTTTTGTTTGCAGGCAGAGCAATATCTTCAAGCCCAAATTGATTTAGATTCAACTTGTTAGTCTTTGAGTTAACAAGAATGTCAAAAAATTCAGTACTCCAGTTCTGTTTGTTCTCTTTTGATAGACAGGGAATAACAAAACAGACGGCCGGAAGCGAAAACTCTGCTAATATTTTCCAGACAACATCATAATTATTTTTTAGTCCGTCATCAAATGTAATCAGCACTCTATTGATTGATTGAGAAGGCTCATTATCTAAAACGACGGAAGCGTCGCCGCAATTGTAATTATCCTTAAGGTGTTTCATTTGCCACCTGAAAGAATCAGAATTCAGAATAAGCCAGTAATATTCCGGCAGCTTTTTGCCCGAGACACCGTGATACATAATCACCCGTATTTTTTTTGAATTAAGTTTCTTGAAGACAATATTCATACCCAGCAAATTACCAAGAAATAGTAATATATATAAAACAGATCTTTTCATACTACCTATTGCTTCCTAAGATGGTCTCGTAAAACGATTCTGTTTTTGAGACCATTTTCTCTATTGAAAAGGCAGCTCTTGAAAACTGAATAGCTTTTTCCCCAAGTTGTCTGGCCTGTTTTTTGTTCTCTATAAGCAGATCAATTTTTGTTGCCATAGATTCTTTGTCACCATCTTTTATTATATATCCGGTCTCGCCATCTTCTATAATTTCAGAATTTCCTCCAACATCAAAAGCAACCGATGGAATTCCGGAGAGAGAATATTCTATCAAAGAGTTGGAAAGTCCTTCAGAGGCAGAAGTCAAAACGCCGATATCAAAAAGCTTCAAATATTGGTAAACGTTGTCAACCGAATATACAAAATGCATCCTGTCGTTTAATCCTCTTCTGTCTATTTCTCTCAATAGTACTTTCCGGTCTTTTGCCCAGCCGACAATAATAAAATGACAGTTTTTATTTTTTATCATAGATGCAACTTCAATGAAACGGTCAATCCGTTTTACCGGTCTCAAGTTTGCAATAATGCCTACCACCGGCGCATCTTCTGAAATGCCCAAAGACTTCCTGCTGACTTCATCTTCTTGATTGATATGTTTTAGGGAGACTCCGTTACAAATCACTGTCACTTTACTTTCCGGCAGAGATTCAGTTTCAAGCAGCATTCGCTTGACCGCTTGGGCGTTGACAAGGCAATAGTCAGCCATTTGGCTGGTTTTTTTCATCAGCCATCTGTCTCTTGAAGAAATCTGGTATCCGCTGTCTCGGCGGCAGACTATTATTTTTTTTATGCCGGCCAGTTTTCCGGCCATCAAACCGAAAATTCTGCTGTCCAAATAAAACAGCTGCAAAATCTTTATTTTTCTTTTCCTAAATTCTGAGCCTAGCTTAAAAATTGCCATAATACCTTTCATTGAGATCAGGCTTGTCAGGTTAAGGAATTTTATCTGGCAGTTCAAATCCAGATGAACATCTTTCCATTTTGGCTGAAGGATAAAAATATATGGTACAAATTTATCCCTGTCCATATTATCAATAAGCGTTGCCAACTGATTTCCTGTTCCGCCTCCACGGCCAAAATTATTAATCAAATATGCAATTGCGATTTTATTTTTATCAGCAGCGAACATTATCTTGTTTGGCTTTCTTGTTCAACTATTCTTTTGTAATATGCTGATAGCTGTTTTGCCTGTGTTTCAAAATTATATTTGTCAAACAGCAACCGAAAACCGGCCAGCCCAAATTTCTTCATCTCTTGCGGATTGTCGACAGCATACTTTATTTTGGAGGCCAGGTCATTAATATTTTCCGGTTCACACAAAAGTCCGCTTTTCCCCTGCTCAATCATCTCCGGAACTCCTCCAACGGATGCTGCCACCACGCCCAGTTTTTGAGACCATGCTTCAAGGACCACGTTGGGCATCCCTTCGGAACGGGAGGGAAGCACCAGAAATGACATCTGCTTATATATATCAAGCAGCTTATTTGAAAAACCACAAAACTCAACTTTCCCGGTTAAATATAGTTTTTCTGAGAGCTCCTTAAGTTTTGTTTCCTCTGGCCCTTCGCCATAAATAAATAACTTAACCGGTCTCTGCATCCTGCCTGCCATGGCAAAGGCTTCAAGGAGTAAATCAAATCCTTTTTCATGACTGAGCCGTCCGGCAGAAATTATTGAGACCAGACCATTCTCTTCGCCTTCATTTTCAATTTCACCTCCGGTCAGCTTTGATATATTAAAGGCGTTAGGTATAACCGTAATTCGTTCCTGCTTAATTCTCAATGAGACCAACAATTTTTTGGAAGCCTCAGAAACTGCAATAATATGTTTTATTCTCTTTAGCATGAAATCATCAATAAAATTATATAACCGGACTTTAAAATTCTCCCGGGTGCGCCCTCTGTAATGTGATGCATGAACGGTTGGTCCGGAGGCGCAGGCTCGGTGACCAAAAAAATTAGCTTTGTAGTCATGGGTTACCAGAATATCAATTTCATTTTCCAGCAGGAGGTTCTTGAGTTTACCGGTCACGGAGAAATCACCTGTATATGATTCCAAAATAGGCAAAGCTTTAATATTTTCTTTCTTGCACTTATCAAGAAATTGATTTGGCAAATTGTCCCTTACAAAAGAGGCACAAAAGATATCAAAGCCAGAAAGAGCTTTACATTGTCCCAAAATTGCCCGCTCAGGACCGCCAAAAAATTCTGAACTTCTCAAATGCAAGAGTCTCATTTATTGTTCACCACCTGCTGCAAAAAATTGTCCAGTTTTAAAGCAAGAGCATCCCAGCCATATGATTGTTCCACCAACTCTCTGCCATTATCGCCCAACTCTTTTGCAAGTTGGGGGTTTTTCAGGAGACGTTCAATTTCAGCAACAAATTCAACCGCAGAGTCGGCAACAAGCAAATGCTTCTTGTCTTTGGTTTTTAGTCCTTCAGCGCCAACAGAAGTAGAGACAACCGCTTTTTTCATAGCCAGTGCCTCCAAAATTTTTAGCCGGGAGCCGCCACCAATTCGGATAGGAACAATATAAATTGATGCCTCTTCAATGTATGGTCTGACATCATCAACTGTTCCGGTAATTGTGATACCATTTACATCCTGAAGTGACAAAATTTCATCGGTTGGGTTACGGCCTACAAAAGTTGCCGAGATTTCCGGTATTAGAGCTTTAAGTTTTGGGAAAATTTCTCTTACAAAATAAACGGCTGCATCCTGATTAGGCCGCCAGTCCATGGAGCCGGTGAAAACAAGTTTTGTGCTATTTGAACCACCTGAATGACTTTCATGAGCGTTAAAATATTTGAGATCCACACCATTATCAATCAGGGCCACATTTTTGTTGTCGCTTATTTTTCTAATCTCATCAGCTTCTTCTTGTGAAACAGCCGTGATACCATCGGAATTCCTGAAGACATCTTTTTCAAATTTTTCAAGTTTTTTCCATTGCTTGAAAATATAAAGTTTCTTTATTGAGTTTGTTTCATGTTCATAATATCTCTGCCAGATAGTTGATTCAATATTATGGGCAACTATTAGTCTCTTGCAATTTTTTAGATTTTTCATAAACGAGGCATACGGAGTCCACTCGGCCATGACAATACCGGGTTTCAGTTTTTCAATTAGTTCATCCAGCCTATTTTGATATAAATCTGAATAATGGGAGTCAACAATATATGACTCAGAAGAAAAGAGGTTGTTAAACAGTCTTAAATAAAAGAGAAGGCCTGATTTTTTTGGGACTTGATTTTTGACAGCAATCGGGTTCATGTTGTTTCTTGCCAGAGCAATAAAGTTGCTGTCTGAATCACGTCCATAAGCCAGATAATGAAGTTCATTATTTTTTGCAAGACGACTGAGAAGATTAAACGACCTAATCCGTTTGCCGGTGTTAAGCGGATATGGAAACTCTTCGTCCAAAACAATAATTCTCATCTTATTTTTTACCCTCTATAATTTTATGGCGATTGAGAATTTCATTCTTGAGCACATCCGGTGCAGTTCCATCAATCATCAGTTTTTTCCAGAGATAAAGTGAAATCATATTCCATAGCATCATTGGCTTTCCCGGCTCAACTGACTGAAATGACTCAAGTACTGTCTTGTCATACATCTCTTGTGCCATGTCAATAATCGACTGGAACAATCCGCCTGGCAAGGCCCAGAATTTTGCCGGAAATCCAAAACTTTTCTTGCTGCGATTAATAAACTGCTCCGGGAAACCACCGTTTCTGAGCATCTCCCGAATAATAAATTTTTGTTCTTTTAATTTTCTCTGCCAGCTTATTGAATATACGTATAAGATTAAATCTTTGGAGGCAAACGGATAATGAAGCACAATTTTATTAGCTTCAGCAAGTTTACTCCAAAGAGTTATTGTTATTGAACCTTCACTTAGAAGAGATAGAATTGATACTTTGTTAAGGAAAGATTCATTGGCATAAGGCTGTAGAAGATTCCTGTAGCTCTCAAAAATATCACTTGCACTGCAACCAGTAATTTCTTTCACGTCTTTCAGATCAGTAAATTGTCCCATAGTCCAGAGAAAATTGTCATTTGATATAAAGGAGCTACCAAAATATTTTGAAAAATATGAAAGCCTGTAATTCCTCTTACCGGTAAAAACATTAGCCATTTTAACAAGATGTCTCATTCCGCTATGTTGCAGAAAAGAAATAAGACTCTTATTCTTGTTATAAGTGACGTGGGCATTGTTGCCAAAAAGTCTGTCGGCACCTTCTCCGCATAGTAAAAATGAACTCTCTTCTCTTTTCTTAAACAAAATGTAAAGCATGACCGATTGAAGATGATGCAGCGGCTCTTCGGTTGCATAAATGGCATCCACCAACGAGCAGAGATATTCCTCTTTTGTTCCGCTTATAACTTCATGGTTAAGCTTCAAATGTTTTGCCGCTGTTTGAGCATATTCATCTTCAATGTCGGTATCGTTTATAAAGCTAAAGCTGGAAGAGAAAGATTTCACCGGTTTGCCGTTCATAGATGGAATCATGCCCAAGAGCGATGAGTCCAGCCCTCCACTAAGGAGCAATGAGGGTGCGTCTGTCAAATGACTGCTTTGATGGATGTTATTTTTCAATATATTAAAACAGTTAGTCGCAATCTCATAATCTGATTCATTCTTGTCCGTTTCGGAGGTGGAAAAGTCAAAAAAGTTTCTCTTTTTGGAAACACCTTCCTTCAGCTCAAATAATATTGATTCTCCTCCTATGAGTTTACAGATATCCGAGTATAAAGTTTTGGGGGGAGTGACATAGCGGTAGAGATAGAATTCTGGCAGGGATGTTTCATTGAGCTCGAGTTTTATACCGGAAGCTTTAATTTCTTTGATCGAAGTAGAAAGTCTCAGAGAGTTATTTTGAAAATGAAAGAAATATGCGCGGCTGCTCGAAATTGAATTTATAACTTTGACCGCTCTGTTGTTTGAGTCAATTATGATAAGGGACAGAATATTATTGTCCAGGTCATTGGATGTCATTCTCATTATTCTTGAGTCAGATACAAGTTTTGAGAATTTTTCATTACTCATCTGAGTGATAG
>JACZYS010000279.1 GCA_022570975.1 Candidatus Zixiibacteriota bacterium
AGTTTGATTCAATTACGCCGTAATCAAGGATCTGCTTTCTTTTGACAGTTGCCACGGTTATATCAGCTTTGCTTGAGAGGTGGGTCTCATATAGTTTTTCAAAATTAAGATTGGTGATAATATCTCCATTCACGACCAGGAAATTTTCCGGCAGGTTGTCAATTAGTTTAAGCGGTGCGGCGGTGGAAAGCTCTGTCTCTTCTTTTGAAAAGTTTATCTCAAGGTCAAAATTGTTATTTTTGAGGGCTTCAATAATTTCATTGGCCAGATGATTTACTGCCAGAGTAACTTTTGTGACTCTGCAGTTTACTAAAGTTTCAAGCAATATTTCAATTACCGGCCGTCCCCCAACTTCAATTAATGCCTTGGGCGTTGCTCTGGTATGGGGCCTTAGTCTGGTTCCCTTACCTCCAGCCAGTATTACCGCTTCCATGCCCCTTCTTTCAGATTCAATTGATTTTTCTTTAACGTTGTAAAAGGTGGATTCATCATATCCGGCCAGAAATCCTGACTGTAAAGATGAAATGAGTTCTTTAATTCCATCCTGCAATTTCATGGTTGGTACAAAATTGAGCTCATCTTTTATTTTGTCAAAAGAGACCCGATAATTCCTGTTATCCGGAGCGGAGTTGCCATAACTGATAAGCTCTTTAGCTTGTGGCAGTTCTTGCAAAATTAAACGTAAGAGCTCTTTTTTTTGAAAATTCTCCCCGGTTGAACCTACGTTGTAGACATTGTTACCGGTCAGCTCGGAGTCGCTTTCCAAAATAATCTTACAGGCGTTAGCCAGGTCCGTAGTATGGCAGTATGGTCTCCAGAAGTTTTCGCCATAGATTTCCAATTTTTTCTTATCAAACAGTTGTTTGCAAAATTCATTAACCGATAAATCAAAACGAGGCCTAAAAGAAAGACCATAAGCGGTGGCGAATCTTAAACAGGTTGGATGGAAATTTGGCATATTTATGGAAAGAAGATATTTTTCAAATTCGACCTTTGTTGTAGAATAAACAGAAAGAGGCTGAAGCGGTGAGGTTTCATCAACCATGTCTCCCTCCGAGCTGACAGCACCGTAGTTACTGCAGGTGGAGGCAAATATAAATTTTGAAACGCCTCTTTCAATTGCAAAAGAGCAGAGTTTCTCTGAGCCGTGCTTATTAATTTCAACAGCTCTTTTGGGATCATTATTGCAGGCCGGCTCCCCGACAATTGCAGCAAGGTGAACGACTGTATCAACTCCGTCCAGAGAATTTTTCAGATCATTTTCGTTTCTGATATCTCCTTGGACCAGACTAAAATTGTCATTTGAAAAAAACGGCTTGACCGAACGGTCTCCATAGTCAAGAGAATCAAGTACGGTTACACAGTAATTATTTAAGAGAAGATTGTTGACTAAGACAGAGCCAATATATCCGGCTCCGCCGGTTACTAAGATTTTTTTCTGGACACTCTTCAATTTATTATCTTTATAAAGGAAATCTACAAGGGACTAAATCCTGTTGATAATACTTTTTGCTTTTTCAAGTTGTTTGCCGGTCAGGCCGAGTGAGATAGCTTTCTTAAGATTTTTTTCTGCTTCGGGATCACCATCTTCGTAGTATACTACTCCAAGCCAGTAAAACGGTTCCGGTTTATCGATGAATTTCCTGCTAGATTTTCTGGCTTCACCTCTGGCCAAGTCATTTCTTCCCATTTGATAGTAGGCATAACAAAGGTTCATCCAGGTTTTGTAACTCATGTTAGAATTAAAATTTGCTCGCCTGGCAATGTTTGATGCCTTATTGAAGTCTTTTCCCTCATCAATCAGCATCTGAGAATAGATAAGATTTACCGTCGGGTCTTTTGTATGGGCCATGGCCAGTTCTTCAATCTGTTTTAAGCCTTTGTTTTTTTCACCGCTCCAGTACCATGCACTGGCAAGATATGTTTTAGAAAGGTAGTTATCCGGATTAAGTTTCAGTCCATAATCTGCCATCTCCAGAACTTTGTCAAAATTCTGATTATCATTATATATTTCTGCGGCGATCATAATAGCTTCATTATTGTTCAGGTTGTCTTTTGTAATAATATCAGCAACCATGTTTGATGCTTCTTTTTCACCCCTTGCTTGTAAGTAATCAAGTGTCTCTTTGATGAGTGCAACGCTACCCTTACAATTTGGAAATTCCTTTTCCAGCAGCTTCATTTTCAGAACATCGAGTCTCAATTGCGTCA
>JACZYS010000066.1:0-8923 GCA_022570975.1 Candidatus Zixiibacteriota bacterium
TCTCGCAGCGACCGCCGCGGCCCTGGTCGCCGAGGGCAAGGGCATCCTCGCCGCCGACGAGAGCTTCGGCACCATCGGCAAGCGCTGATACTACCGTAAGGATGAGCTTTATTTTTTGGGTGAAGAGTCGTGACGATGCTAATGTGGAAGATTTGGTCCCGTCGTTTAAGACCTTAAACGTAATTGATCCAAAATTTGAACGGGCTGTTATGGTTATTGATTTTACCAAACTGGTTGGCCCTTTAAATAACCCATCCTCTCCGGAAGGAGAATTTATTAAAGGACAGAGACTGATTTGGAAAGATTTGGTAGACGGCTGGGGATATGCAAATGTGCCTGGCTGGGATGATAATTCTTTTGATATAAATTTGAATGACGCTAAAAGCAAGGCACCTGATTACCTGGTAGGAGGAAAATTCCCTGATCTTCCGGTTGTAGAACTTCTTAAACATAAAATTGTGGTTATGTATAATGATGATGTATACGTGCCAAATCTTACTTCATACAAGGGTGTTTACGCTGCAATTGATGCCGGTGTCAATGTCTGGCTTACAATGAGAGCTCCCGTATTTGGCGCACTTGGTCCGGTCGATATTTGTGAGTCATCGCTTCCGCCAGCTGTTGGTAATTATGGGTTTTACTTTGCCGCCTCCAGTTACTCTTATAGCGGCTGGTTCCGTCACTATTTTACTCTTGATGAACAGAAAGACTGGTATTCATTACCTATGAGAGTAGAGCATTTTATCGGAGCAAACTCTTTGGAATCTACAAAATGGCCAAACCTTCCGATAGATACAGCTCTTCTGCATGAACGTTACAACTGGAACAGGCCAGGACTGGGACTATTATGGATTCCGGAAGTTGCCGCTTTACCTGAAGTTAACTGGATGGCTTTCAGGGCCAGATTCTTTCAGTCCGGATTTGTAGTTTCTGCTGAGCCAATGTATCTGTTCAACTCAAGTTATGGAGTAGACCACCCCGGTGATGTTGGTGATGCTTGCCTCTCGGGTTACGATGGCTCTCCCGTTGCTCACCGTGTTCAGGGAAGTTACTTTAGAACCGTACATTTTAGTTTCACCCCACTGGCTATTCAACCTGATTCCATGCAGATAATAACAGATACCGTCTTTAACTATCTCTATGAGCCGGATCAGAATGCTCCGCTTACAAAGAAAAACATATATCGGTATGAAAATTTATCGATAGGCCAGAGATAATATCTGATTACATAATATATTCAAACGAGTTAAGCTTTTGCTTAACTCGTTTTTTAATGTTCTTTTTATTTGTTCAAAATGTTGTTCTGGAATTTCTGGTTTAGAAGATCATAAACCTGTGAAGCTTCCGGAGCTCTGTTAAGCATCCGGTAAGCGTTTATCAAGTTTAAGTAGGCATCGGTAAGAGAAGAATCCAAACTGATGGCCAGACTATTGTATTCAATTGAGCTTTCATAGTCCCCTTTAATGCCATTCAAATATCCAAGCTGATAACAAGCAAAAGCAATCTGAAGTTTTTGGAGCATCAGATTCTTTTCATAATTTGAACCAAAAGCATTATCATCAATTTCAATGGGTGTCTTAGGTATGGCAATCCCCAGGGTCAAAACGCTATCTGCTTTCTTAAGCTCTTTGTGTTTAAGCAGTAAATTTCCGGCTTCCAGATAAATAGCCGCAGAAGACCGGTTCTTATCTAAAACAGAATCCAAAATCCCTACAAAAAATTGGTTGTCGTTTGGATTGCTTAATAGCTGAATCTCTGAGAGAGCTCTCAGGAATATTAGATTGGAGTTGACGTCGTAGCTTCTAAGTGAGACAGCTTTTTTGGCATAATATAAGGCTGAGTCGTATTGATCGCTTAACAATTTTATTGAAGCAATATTGGAATAGCTTTTGTGACGGGCCGGATTAAACTTTATCTCCCGGTTAAAATAATACAGAGCCGAGTCTTCTAGGCTGTTCACAAAAAATATAGACCCAATATTTAAGTTGAGTTCAGGAAAGGTTGAATCAATTTTCAGTGCCATTCGATATTTCTGTAAAGCCTCGTCGTACTTGCCTTGCGAGTTATAAAAGAGACCGCTTGAAATCAGACCTGACGGTGAGATATTTTTTTCGCCGACAAGACGGGGAACAAATGTAAGCAGACAAGCAGCACCTGCAATTAGAAAAACGGTTACTGCTTTTTTCTTCTCTGACTTTAATTTGTCCAGAAAATATAATATCCCGGCCGAGCTTAGGATAAAGTAATATGGCAATAGCGGCAACCGGAAACGGCTGTTGTAAAAAAAGAGAGAGACAAAAAGAGAATAAATAATTATTAGCCAGAACAAAACTCTTACCTGCTTATTATTTTTGAATCCGGTGATTATGGAAATAACTGCAAACAGGAATAAAAGCGGAAATGCAAAAACATAAGGTTTTAGAATAATAAACTTACTGAAAAACTCAGGCAGATTTCGGTTATTAGAAATCAAGCCGGGGGAAAAATTATAAAAGAACTTGCTGATATATAACTTCGTAAATTTGAGTTTGTTATCAAATATCCAGTCTATTGTCCGGGCGGTCCAGAAACTGGAGATTTCGCCCGGCTTAAGATGTCTTCCTTCTTCAGTCTCTGCAATATGGCTTATCTCTTTAATCCTCCAGTTATGCCCCAGTGGCTCAGGCAGGACGGCAGAAGTGCCATCGGACAAATCATTATTCCCGATATAAAAATTAATTCCACCCTGCGAAGATATTAAAACCGGATCAGAGGCAACGGCAATATTTCTCAATAAAATCATTCCAATAATGATAATGACCGGAGAGAGAAAGATTGAAACAGCCTTAATCTTGCTCTTGATTTCAGGTATGCGTCTATGAATAAGAATAATTGCAAAGGGCAAAAATATTAAAGCCGTTGGTCTGGTTATGGCGGCAAGCCCAAGAAATAGTCCACTCAGCAAGAAAGAAGAAGTTTCTTTTTTTTCTTTATTAGAAACATAAAAATAGATTGCCAGAAGTAAGAGGAAAGAAAAAAGAGAATCAAGCAACAGCTCACTTTCAAAATATATTGTAGCCGGATATAATGAATAAAGAAAGGATGCAACCAGGGCAGTTCTCTTATCAAAAATCTTTCCCGTCAATTTATAAAGCATAATAAGCGTCAACAGGCCAATAACCATTCCAAGTATTTTACCGGTCCAGATTGATGGGCCAAAAAGTTTATAAGAAAAAGCCAGAAGAAAAGGATAAAGAGGCGCCCTGAAATAGGTAGTGTCACCACCCAAGTTTCCTTCGGCAATATTCTTTGCCCAATTATGGTGGTAATTGTTATCAACGGTAAAATGCTCCCATTCCGGCAAAGACTGGTAGCTGTACAAGTAGGTGCATCTTATGATTATGGCCAGAATTATAACTGCAAAGATTAGAATCTTATCTGATTTTTTGATTTTGTTAATAATTTCCACAGTTCAAATATAAAAAGATTAAATTGAAAAAGAACGCAATGTTTTGCCTATCTGACAATCTTTGCAGTTTTCATTTCTGACCATGAAAATGGTTTCACTATCGGGAATTAATTCAGTCTGAGAAGCATAAAGAATCATCTCTATTTGTAAATTATTGACTGACAGCCTGTTACAACGCTATTAGGGGTTGACTCCAAGATTATTTAGGCATTATATTTCATAATCTCACAACGGCATACCCTTTGCTCAAGGTAGTCTCGGGAAAGATAATCAGAGGAGAGTTAATGACTTTTTTGAACAGAAAATTCAGCAGGCTGTTTTTGTTTACGGGCATCTGTCTTATAATGCCGTTTACGACCAGTTTTGCTGAATTGTCACCAGCCTTAAGTAAACTCTTAGAAGCCCGAACAACAAAGACAAATGATTCAATCATTGATATTGTTATATTTCTTGAAAATTTTGGTCAGCTTGATGAAATCCGTTCCATATCAAATAACAGAAAATTAAACAAAACATCACGTACAAAAAATTTAATTGGTCTTCTCAAAAACCATCCGGCCAGAAAAAACCAGCGTTTAAGTAATTTCTTAGATAAACATTCGGTATCTGCGGTTCGCAGTTTCTGGATTACCCCGTCATATGCGGCCTCAATTCCGCTTAAGTATTTGGACAGTCTTTCAAAATATGAAAATATCAGACTTATAGTTGAAGACGTAAAATTGAACTATATAGAGCCAGTGGAGATTAAGAGCGCACCCGGTTTTGCTGCTTCGGTATCATCTCACCTAATGCAGTTAAATGTTCCCTCCCTTTGGAAAGCCGGTTTCACCGGAAAGGGAGTTTTAATCTGTTCCTTTGATACCGGAGTAGAGCAGGCCCATCCGGCTCTGTCATCAAAGTGGAAAGGCAACACAAACTCCATCAGTTCAACATGGTTTTCAACGTTAAGACCAAATCAGGCTCCAACAGACAAAATAGGTCATGGAACTCATACCATGGGCATCATGGTTGGCTCAACTGCCATTGATACGTTTGGTGTTGCCCCCGGTGCCGAGTGGATTGCTGCCGGAGTAATTGATCAGGGGAAAAGCTTGAGCAATACCTTAGCCGATATCTTGCTGGCGTTCCAGTGGGTCTTAAATCCGGATGGAGATATTGAGACCTCCGATGATGTCCCTGACGTTCTTCTTAACAGCTGGGGTCTTCCCAAAGGTCTTTTTGCCCCTTGCGATGAGTCATTTGCAAACGTAATTAACGCTGTGGAAGCAGCCGGGATTGTAGCAATATTTGCCGCCGGAAACGAAGGACCAGACCCAAAAACTCTTCGCTCACCGGCCGATATGGCCCAGACACCGCTCAGTTCATTTTCTGTCGGAGCAGTTGACGGCTCAAATAATGTAGCCTCTTTTTCCAGCCGTGGTCCGTCATCATGCAACGCCGGTGACCTCAAGCCGGAAGTAATGGCCCCGGGAGTTTCTATCAGGTCGTCATATAAAGATGGAGGCTATACCAATTTAAGCGGCTCCTCAATGTCGGCTCCGTATATAGCCGGAATTGTTGCTCTGTTAAGAAATGCAAAACCGACAGCAACCGTTGATGAAATTAAAACAGCCCTGATCAATTCCGCAACTGATTTGGGAGTAGAAGGTGAAGATAATGACTACGGTCACGGACTGGTGGATGCTTCCAAAGCACTGCAACTGCTGCTTACGCCGGAGACGGCCGAATTTACAATCGTCAGCCAGAAAATTCTTGATGACCAGATGGCTTTTCCCGGAAATCAGTTTTCTTTAGAAGTAATTCTTAGTAATTCCAGCCCATTAACAGAGATTTTTACCGGAACATTGCTGCCGCCCATTGTAGAAGGGGTTGAGATTTTGTCCGGAGTTTCAGAATTTTCTTATACCTTTGGCGGTATCTACGCCACCAATAGTCAGCCGTTTGTCCTCTATTTAGACTCAACCATTTTTAACGGACAGCAGATACCCATGGAGCTTGTTCTGTATTCATCGGATAACAATCTGGTTGCAAATGTTAATTTCACTATTTCTGCCGGCATAGCACCGGCCGGTACAATAAGTAATCACGACAACGGTAAACTGATTTTTACCGTATCAGATTTTGGCCAATACGGACTTGGCCTGAATTCAATTTATAACGTCAACGGAGAAGGACTAAAAATTGAAGGCGGTCAGAATATTTTATATGAAGCCGGGTTGATTGTCGGACGGAGCAGCAATGTTCTTGTAAATTCAATCAGAAACCAAAACGGGGAGTTTAAACAATCAGATTTTATCCCGATCAATAATCTTACCGCCGGGACAGTGGGAGATGATTTTGGGTTTCACAAAACAGCAGCCTTTTCAGACTTAAAAGCAGACGTCCCGCTCCCGCTTGAAATCAGGCAGGAGACAATTAGTTTCTCCGGAACCAGCGACAATCAAATCATAATATTCAGATATAAGTTGTATAACAAATCACTTGAGAACTTTAATAATTTTGGTTTTGGTTTTTTTGCAGATTTTGATTTAGTGGGAGGGAATGAACAGATCAATTATCACCCTGAACTAAATCTCATTTACCAGTACAATTCTTCCCCGCAGTATATTGGTCTTGTCGGTCTGGAAAATATCAACAGCTTCAGCTCCCGGTGGAACAGCCTTGAAACTGATACCGTAAAAAGCAAAACCGGATTTACTAACAGCCAGAAATATAATCTTATTGCTTCATCAGGTGTCACTATTGACACGTTCAATACCGGGGATGTGCTTTTCACTATAGCAACCGGACAGTTATACTTTCCGGCCAGAGACTCTCTTGCCGTAGTTTTGGCTCTGGTAACCGGAAACAGTAAAAATGAGCTTTTTGAAAATGCAGCAACAGCGGCAGCCAAGATAGATATCCTGACCTCAATCGAAGATGAAGCAGATAAATCTCTGCCGAAAAGCTTCGTTCTTTATCAGAATTATCCAAATCCGTTTAATCCCTCAACTGTTATTTCTTTTGAGCTAAGCAAAGGCTCTGAGGTAACCCTTGATATTTATAACCTGCTTGGAGAGAATGTGAACAACATTTTTTCAGGTTATTTGCCGACCGGCAAACATGATTATGAGTGGAATGGGACAAGCTCTGGCGGCGGAAAAGTAAGCAGTGGAATATATTTCTATAGGTTAAGCAGTAAAAATTTCAGTCAATCAAGGAAAATGGTGCTGCTCAAGTAGCAAAATTTGAAATGCTTGGAACAAATAACTATTGCAAAAGTTGAATTACATATATAGATAAAAGGATAAAAATGCGAAATTCTCTTAAAATAGAAAAAATACCTAAAGTACGGGTTATGCTTACGATGTTGCTCACACTGTTGTTAATGACAGTTAACGTCAATGCTGTTGGTCCATCACCGGAATTAAAAGAACAATGGCAGTCTGACCCAGCAAGTGCGGCAATAATCAACCGTCTCATAGAATTCAGAAATAATGGCGGATGTGCCGCTGTAAAAAAGGACAAGAGAATCAGCCTGAGCCTGGCAACTTCCGTAGGTGGCGTTGATACTCTAAGAGTTCTGGTTCTGTTGGTTGATTTCTCTGACCATCCTTACAACGGAACTACTTTTGGACAGGGCGCAGATGTATTGCCGAGTGATTTTGATTCGGTTTTCTTTTCCAACAGAGAAACAGACGCAATCATAAACGAAACCGGCTCGATGACTGATTTCTATTTGGAAAATTCGTATGGCAAGATGCATATCCTTGGCGATGTTTTTGGATGGTACCGGATGCCTCAGACATATGATTACTATGTTATGAGTGCCGAGGACCAGGGGATTACCAGAACCCTTGAATATGCCATGGATGCAATGAGCGTGGCTATTGCTGCCGCAGAAGTTAATTTTTCAGATTATGACTATAACGGCGACGGAAACGCCGACGGTCTCATAATTGTTCATGCCGGATTGGGTGGAGAAACCGGAAACTTTGGTATCTGGTCACACAAATTTAATTTTACCAAAGCTCTCAATTTTGGAGGTGTGAATTATTATAACTACGTTGTCGGTGCCGAAGAAGACGGGACTGATGTAACTCCGATTGGTGTAATAACCCATGAATTTGGACATTATCTGGGACTGCCTGATTTATATGACCTGACTACTGAGACTGAGCCCGGCTCCGAAGGACTCGGCGAATGGTCTTTAATGGCCTCAGGGAATTATAATGGTGTTGGCCGGTCACCGGCACATCTGGATGCCTGGAGCAAAGTGGAATCCGGGTTTGTGACTCCGATAACTATTTTCCAAAATTTATCACAGGCCGAAATTCCAGCGGTGGAGTTTTCACCAATAATTTATAGACTGCAGAATTTTCAGGTCTCAACGCACCAATTCTGGCTGGTTGAAAACAGGCAGAAAAAGGGCTTTGATATTTCCATACCGGGGGCAGGGCTTTGTATTTATCATATTGATTCTGCTGTTCAACATCCCACAGCGCCAAATAACAATCCGGCCCGATATATGGTTGCCTTGGAACAGGCCGATGGAAGAGAAGATTTGTCTTACAAGGTCAACAATAGCGGTGACCGTGGCGATGTTTTTCCCGGCTCGACCAATAACAGAAATTTCCATACTTTCTCATCACCAGACAGCAGAACCAACGCCAGTAAGCAGGTAACTAAAATTGGAGTCTGGTCTGTTTCCAACTCTGATTCTGTCATGTTTGCTGATCTGGAGATTGAATATTCCCGCCCCTGGGTAGAGCTTGATTCATTAAACCCTGTCTTTTTTGAAGCATTCAAAAACGGAACGACAGATAATGAAATAAACGCCAGAGATACTGTTTATTTATATTTTAATGCCAAAAATTTCATGAAACCTACTTTTAACGCAACTTTAGAAGTGACTACCAACAATACTGATATTGAAATGGTGAAGGCCACGGCCATACTTACCGGTTTTTTCAACGAAGGTCTTTCCACTAACAGTCCGGATAACCCGATAATTTTCATAATGCCGGACTCTATTCAACCAAAGATTGATTCTTTTTATGTTACAATTACTTCCGATTCCACCAATATCAGCAGCGACGTCTCATATTCTGAAACATTCGGATTCGAATTGCAATTAGGCAAGGCAGCCATATTGATTGTGGATGATGACCGTGGCGAGCTTCATGAATCTGCCTATACGAATGCTTTAAGTAGGCTTAAAATGCCTCATGACCTCTGGACAGTTTCTTCAGCCGGTTCCCCTTCAGCCGAAGACCTGTCGGCTTATTCAATCATCTTCTGGCATACCGGAGACACGGCCACAAACGGCGTATTTGACTCTGCTGAATTAAATGCTATGAAGTCATATTTGGACGGCGGCGGTTCACTCTATCTGTCTACAATTGGCGGGTATGATGATCTGGCATCATTGGACGACAACTTCCTTCCAAATTACATGAGCTGCGTCCCCACCGGCACTACCTATCTATTTCCTGT
>JACZYS010000066.1:8933-10977 GCA_022570975.1 Candidatus Zixiibacteriota bacterium
GTCACGGCTATTTACAGGCAGGATAAATTTAGGGATACTCCCCTTTTGACTCCTGTGGGAGCCGGTGAATCAGCGTTAGTTTTAGGGCTGCCGGGAGTAAATTTTGGAACAGTGGGTGTTTCCTTCTCCGGCTCATTCAAGACTGTTTTTGCCAGCTTACCTTTGGAACTGCTTGACAATAATGATTTTACATTCGATCCTATAGATTCCATAATTGCCCGCACTATTGATTTCTTTGGAATCGGTTTTTCCACCGCCGTTGAACCTGATATTAATCGTCCGGAAATGCCGGTGTCGTTTGAACTGAGGCAAAACTACCCCAATCCATTTAACCCAACAACAACCATAAGCTATGCCATTACCGCACCTGCAAACGGGAAGTCTGTGACCAGATTGTCAATTTTTAATATCATCGGACAGCAGGTGAAGCTGTTGGTAGATGAAGTTCAGCCGGCCGGGAATTATATTGTTCTGTGGGACGGAACAAGTCAAAACGGCAGCAAAGTAGCCTCCGGCATCTATTTCTACAGACTACAGTATGGTGACTATGCCGAAACCAAAAAAATGGTCATGCTGAAATAAAAATCTCATTCTGAGAGTCCTCCCAAAGGAAAGCGGCAAAATCGGCTTGATAACTCAACAGCCTAAAAACTGTTGAGTTTTTTTATGCCTGAATTTATAGAAAAACCTGAAGAATAACAGATTAGCTTGACTTAAAAACCTGATTGAATAATAATAGTAGCATGAAAGAATTCTTGAGAACAGAAGGACTTAAAATGACTCCCCAACGGGAGCACTGAAATAAAGTTTAAGCTATCATATGATTCTGATGATTTAAAATGAAAGAATTTTTAAGAACAAAAGGATTTAAAATGACTCCCCAGAGGGAGCACTGAAATAAAGTTTAAGCTATCATATGATTCTGATGATTTAAAATGAAAGAATTTTTAAGAACTAAGGGTTTCAAAATGACTCCCCAGAGGGAGCTGATTTTTCGGGCATTTTTTGAGTTGGAGCGTAATGTCTCGGCTGAAGAGCTATATGAAAAAGTAAAAGAAAAAGACTCCTCAATCGGTTTCAGCACCGTCTGGAGAAATTTAAAACTGATTTGCAAGGTTGGACTGGCCCAGGAGATAAATATAGGCGATGGTATAACCCGTTATGACCGCCTGACCAAAGTCCCCCACGGTTATCTTTTCTGTCTCAGCTGCAAAAAGACTATTGAGTTCAATGTTGATCAGGTTGTTGGCGTGCTGGCTCAAGCCGCCACCGATCATAAATTCAAAAACAAGGGATTTAAGATAGAAGTTCAGGGATATTGCAAGGACTGTCAGAAGAAGAAAAAATGAATAACCGGATAGTTTTAGGGCAATATAAAGTCGGCGAAACTTTTTATCACAAGCTTGATGCTCGTTCAAAAATATTCATCTTTATGGTTTTGATTGTTTTCTCGCTGTTGACAGAATCGATTTTTTTTAATCTCATATTGTTTATCGGACTTTCGTTTTTATCGGTAGCTTTTGGTGTAGAAAAAAGGACTCTGGTCAAGAATCTTGCTCCGGCATACGTTATGGTTTTGATCACAATTTTATTTCATCTCTTTTTTCCACCACAAGGCGGCACACCTCTTGCAGAATTTGCCGGAATAACAGTCACCTATCAGTCGCTTTATCTGGCCGGATTTTATTCTACCCGGATGCTCTTGTTTGTGCTGGCGACTTTTATCATAACCTTCTCAAGTCTTCCCACCGACTTAATTGACGGCTCAATAAGATATCTTACTCCCCTTGAAAAAATAAAAATTCCGATAAGAGATTTGTCGATGATTTTGTTTATTGCAAATAAGACCGGATCGTCCAATTGACTCGGACAGTCCAGCCAATATTTCTCAGGGCTATCAAATTTGTACGACTTACGTCCGCAATAGACGATTTTGGGTGAGTTGGCTAATGCGATCGGAACCATTTTCTCGAGCTTGTCACGGTGCAGCAAATCATCCGAATCTAAGAATTGTATCAGTTCGCCGCGCGCGAACTCCAACCCC
>JACZYS010000067.1 GCA_022570975.1 Candidatus Zixiibacteriota bacterium
TGTTGCTATCTCTTTTTCTCCTCTCTTCTCTTTTTAGAGGCTCTTCTGTCTGATGCTTCAAGCT
This sequence comes from Candidatus Zixiibacteriota bacterium, assembly GCA_022570975.1. Classification (GTDB taxonomy): domain Bacteria; phylum Zixibacteria; class MSB-5A5; order GN15; family FEB-12; genus JACZYS01. The sequence goes on from JACZYS010000067.1 coordinate 65, forward strand.
TTCTCTGATTCTGTTTCTATTCTGTTGACAATATTGCTCAAATGAATCACCTGAAATAACTTCTACAAGATGACCGGCAAGTGCATAAGCGGCGTTTGAATAATAAGATATGGTTCCTGGGATATAGTTATAATAGTTTGAAGTACTATAATATGTTCCACCAGAGACTAAATACTGTTCCATAAAATCACCCAATTGAATCGGAGAGTCCGAGCCAGACTCTAATACGGAAACTAAAATTCCCCAATTATCACGTATTGCAGAGGTGTGTGCCAAAATTGTTCTGAATGTTATTACCCTCGGCCTCAAGGGATTAATAACCTGAAAAGGAAGGTAATCATTAATGTCATCGTCCAGATCAAATAAACCATCTTCATATAATTGCATCAAGGCAGTGCTTGTGAAAGGCTTACTAATTGATGCAATTTGAAACAAGGTAGTGTCCGTCACCTCTATACTATCTTCAAGGTTTGCGTAGCCAAAAGCGCCTCGCCAAACAATCTGGTCTTTTAGTATTGCACAAGCAGACAATCCGGGAATGTTATAAGTAGCCATCCTATCCTGTATTAAGGAATCAAGATATGCAGAATCCGGTACAGCGGATTCGTTATTCGGATTGTTGGTATTAGCGAGGTCGATATGCGTCTGGTCAGCAGGTTGCTTCGAAGGAATATAGTTTGGAGCCGGATGTCTGGGCATAAACTGGTGCAACGAGTCAAACGGCATTTGGTCGAGCACCTCGGGCGAAACGATCTTTTTGGTCGCTTCTGTTTGCTCTGCCAATGCTGGGGCTGCAGCGTGTATTGAGATTAGTCCTGCAATTACAAGAAGTTGTACTCTCTTCATGGTTACCTCGTCCGATAAGATTTATCATTGACCTCTGCGTAGGCTGCCGGCTGATGATGGATTATTAGAGGCCAACTAAATCGCTTTTTAAAGAATAGACAATTAAATATACGGAAAACGAGTATTCTGTCAAGAGACTATTTAAAGCTTTGAGGCTGGATTATATAGATGCCGGTTCGTATTTCCCCCAACAAAAAAGCCCCCGAACGGGGGGTTTTTTAAAAAACTTATTACTGAGAAAACGGTCTTATTCTATGACCGTAACATTATGCGCTTGTAAACCGTTATTGGTGTTAATTACTTCAAAAAGAACATCCTGTCCTTCTCTTAATGTCTTAAAGCCGTCCATTAGGATTTCGGAATGGTGTACATAGACATTTTCGTCTGTTTTTTCTCCGGCAATAAATCCCCATCCTTTGAGATCATTGAAGTACTTAACTTTTCCTTTAGACATCTGGCCTCCTCCGATTTGGAGTTAACGATTTCCCACTCTAATAAAAGATAACATATCTTATACGAAAATACAATGAAAAAATATAATTTTTGCCAAATTTTTATATTAAATGCTAAAATGTGACAATATCATCATGGCTGTTCCGGAGACTAAAGGAACGGTCAGATTATCATCAATACCGAATGGTAATGCCTCGGTAACAGCCGCTACAACAGCTCCAAAAAGGGCTACGGTCAAGGTTAAACTGGGAACAAGCAAGGCCACAATGACAGTTCCTGCCAAACAGGCAAATGACCCTTCCCAGGACTTATTCCAGAATTTGTGACGGCCAAATCTTCTGCCAATCAAAGCCGCAAAAGTGTCGCCTACGATGATAAATGAAAGAGCCGCAATGGCTATATGCTTTTCAAATAAGGAAATGGTTAAACAAAAAGACGTAAGTATGTATGTGGCACCGGTGAAGTCACCTTCTGACTCATGCTTCCTTATCATCACTTTAAAACAATTCGCTCCAAACTTTTCCCAAAAGGTCAAATTCATTAGTCTGGAGACATCTATCAGGATCATAAGTATTGTCGCCGGAATTAGGAAACGGAGCATTTCATATTTTGAAGCATCAAGCAGATAATAACTGACTGGAATTACCAGCGAAAACATGTGAGTAGTTTTTCTGAGCAGTTCTCCAAAAAAACTTATCTGTTTTTGTTCCGGCAAATTTTCCATTACTCTCCGCGATAATCAGAGGGAGGCAAATGAATTCTCTGCAGTTTTTTTCTGAATTTCAGATTATATTTTGCGAAAAGAAATTGTTTGTAGTTATTATATCGTGACTCGTTTAGCTGTTCTTTTAAGACAGCTCTTATTTCAGCACTGGCGTTATCTACGGACCTATCATATACTCTTTTTATAACTTTAATAACATGGTACCCGGCATTGGTTTTGACAACTTTGGAAATCTTTCCCTGTCTGGTAATCAGGGCCTCTTTGTAAAAAGATTCTTCAACATCTTCCGGGCCAATTTTTCCTAAGTCGGCCAAACCGACCCTCTTTTTAAAATCAGAATCATAATATTCTTTTGCCAGTGACAGAAAATCTACTCCGGTGTTTGCCTGGTCACGAACAAATTCAGCCAGCAATGAATCCTGACACAGGATGTGCTGAACTATAAGAGGTTTGGCAATTACAAATTCATCTATGTGGTTGTTGTAGTATTCTTCAATGTCGTTTCGAGGAGGATTGAATGATTTTGAAGATAGGTTTGCCCGGGCAGCATTTTTCATATATGAGTGTTTCAAAGTATTGACCATCTCAACCAATTCAGGCAGAGTATCAATTTTTTCATCAATAGCAGCTTGAATAGTAATATACCAGTTAGCTGCCGTTGCAATCATCTCTCTTTTCATTTGCGGGGTCGTGGATGCTACTCTGTATCGCTCTCTAAATACTTTTTCAGGATTCCTGATCGCATAGACATCCATTGTATCTCTGTCATTGAAAATTGCTACCCATGTAGATCCGGGTAGATGAAATACATTCTTGTCTAAGATATATTCATTTATCAGAATTTTCCTGTCAAGATTGGACAAAGAATCTGTAATTAATTTTCGAGCTTCGTTTGCTTCAATTATAAACAAATTTTCTGCTGCAAATGTCAGTATCTCAGGAGTCATGAGAGGAATCCCCCCGGAGATATGATCTTCAACATAAATGATATTCCAGCCATTATTATCCTCATATGGCTTTGAGAATTCTTCCGGCTTAAGAGAGAAAGCAACCGAGTCAAAGGGATGCTCATAAAAGTTTCTTTTTGTCCAATTCAAAAACCCACCCTTTGTAGATGCATCACGGCTGTGGGAATGCTCAGTGGCAACAGATTTAAATGACCTCTCTTTACCAAGGAGGCTGTAAATATAAGATATTTTTTCCTCCAATTTTCTTGAAATCTCTTCATCCGTCAGGGTCTTGTAGTAGTTTGAGTCCGGGCTGTACAAAAATCCTTTCTTGCTAACAATAATATGGTAGGCAAGCACCTGCTCGGGAACTCCATAAATATCTGGGGAGCTATAGTAATGATTTGTAGCTTCAATTGAGTCAATAACCAAATCCTTATAAGCTTTTTCTTCAAAATACCTGCTGATTAGAGCTTCGGCTCTTAGAATTTTGTATTTTCGGTTCATATCAACATAATCTGAAATATTCATTTCATTTGCAATCATACCCAAAAGGGTGTCAATCAGCATACTGTCCAAAGTTTCTTTGAGAATATCAGTTTCTAAAATACCGCCGTTGGGGAGATAGTCATTGTCATAAAGGATCCCATAAAATTCCGGCATTGATAGTTGGTAACCGTTATCAGCCTCAACAATAATATGATTATGTTGATTAATATTTGATTCAGATATGAGGATTTTTTTACACCCACCAATAGAAGTTGCAACCAGAATTGAAATAACTAGCGAAGAAAGAATTTTATACATGACATCTCCGTTTAAAGTCCCAAACAATTATACTGAAACGTGAAGATATGGACTATAATTGGATTAATCAAGAACAGGAATAGCTTAACTGAAAGTTTTTACACTGACATTTTTATTCTCAATAAGCGCCTGATTGAATCGTGGGATTCTGATTTGAAAAGTTGTACCTTCATTAACCTTGGAGATTACTTTTATGTCAATTTTCATCGAGTTACAGATTCGGTGAACAATAGCCAGCCCTAAACCTGTTCCTCCTTTTTTGAGCGAATAGAAGGGCTTAAAAATATTCTTTTGTATTTCCTCTGTCATCCCGGCCCCGTGATCTGTGACTTCCAGAATAATTTTGTCCGGATTTATACTGTCTTCTTTAATTCCAAAAGTAACCATTCCTGACTTGTTTTCCAAAGCCTGGCAAGCATTTACGGCAAGGTTTATAAGCAACTGCTTAAACAGATCTTCATCCCCGACCACATATACAACGGACTTATCCGATTCCATTGAAATCTTAGTTGTATCTGAATAACTTTCATGATGCCTGAGCATCTCGATAACTTCACTTATCAGATGACATAGCTCAACTTTGTTATATGCGGCGCGGTCAATACCAGAGTAGCTTAAGAATTCGCTCAATATTTTGCTTAGACGATGAGACTCTTTGATAACCAGATTCATCAGCCGGGCGTTATCTCCCGACACCTCAAGTTCTTTCTTCAATACTTCCACCGAACCGGAAATTGATGCCAGAGGATTTCTGATTTCATGGGCTATTGAAGCAGAAAGTTCTCCAATGGCAGCTAACCGGTCCGATGACCTGATTTTTGCTTCCATCAACTTTGCCTCAGTCAGATCTGAAAAAATAGATATGACACCTCGCAAGTAGTTATTTTCATCAGTCAATATTGAGGTGGACAACCCTAAAGGAATTATTTTATTCTCTTTGTTTATGATTGATATTTCTTTTCTGGGGAATTCTTCTCGGTGTTCAATCCCGGACATCAGATAGTCAGCAAATTCAGGCATTCTCTCCTGGAACACCAGTCGGCAAGGCATTCCTTTAATATCTTTCTCAGCATAACCCAATACTTTTCCGGCAGCCCGGTTAAAGTAAATAATATTTCCATAGATATCAATAGAGAGGACACCTGAGCTAAGGTTCTTTAAGATATCATCAGTTTCAAGCCTGGCCAACTTTAGTGCTTTGGAAGTAACTACCAGCTCTTTTTGTTGGGACTGGAGCTTTTCAGCCAGGTAGCCGGAGATAAAGGCTATCAGATAGAATATCAATATGTGAAGAAAAACCGAATAAAAGATAGAATCATTATCTAACAATGTACTGGTGAGAGCATTCAATGAGAACATAGAGTCGCCAGATTTTACCAGTCCCAGCCATATAATATAGGAATATGTAAGGGAGATAGTTGATGCCATTAATAAAGTCCCCACCAGTCGATATGAAAGGGCGGCCGAAACAATAGTCAGAACAAACAGTCCTGAAAAGGGAGAATTCACATTTCCGGTAGAATAAATTATTCCTGATTCTATGATGATTTCGCTTAGAAATTGTAGAAATATCAGGGTCCGGGTTGCGTTTCTTAGCTTATGCTTCTTTTCTATTGAAATCAGGACCGTTAATCCCAAAGTCAAAAGGGCATAGATAACAAATGGAAAACGGATAAACTCCGGATACCTCATCCAGAATACGATTATTGAAAATAATATTACAAATGCCGCAAGGCGGAGAGGAACAACCCAGACATAATGATTATTTTTTGAGGGAGATTCCATATAATTTGACAGCGGCACTGTTAAGTGCCGCTGTTTCACTGCTAAGCAGCTTTTTTTTCTTATGTTAAATCTTACCAATAATATCAAACATAGGCAGATACATTGCTATCAGGATTGCACCAATGATAACACCCATTACAACAATAATGATTGGCTCTATTACAGAGGTTAAAGCCGTAACAGCCTCATCAACTTCTTCGTCATAGAAGTCTGCAATTTTGTTAAGCATGTCATCAAGTCCACCTGTTTTTTCACCAACAGATATCATCTGAGTAACCATAGGGGGAAATACGCCGGATTCTTTTAAGGGCCCGGTAATAGTATCACCTTCGGCAATGGCTACAACGGCTTTGTTGATTGCATTACCGATAACTTTGTTTCCCGAAGTTTTGGCAGTTATTTCCAGAGCTTCAATAATTGAGACACCGGAAGCGAGAAGCGTTCCCAATGTTCTGGTAAAACGAGCAACCGAGGATTTCCTGACTAGATTCCCCAGTACTGGAAGATGAAGCATTATTCTGTCATACATCAAGGCACCCTGGGGTGTCTTCTTCCACCACAATATCCCACCAATACTTCCCATTAAGCCAATGATGAGATAAACAAAATTTGCCTGAAGAAAATTTGAAATCTGAAGTATTATCCTGGTAGGGGCTGGAAGCTCGGCATTTAATCCGCCAAACATTTTTGCAAACACCGGAACGATAAAAGTCAACATACCGACTGTAACCATAGTTGCAACAACGACGATAACAGCCGGGTAAACCATGGCACCTTTTACTTTTCTAATAAGCTGGTCAGCTTTTTCGCGATAGATTGCAAGCCTGACCAAAATAGCATCTAAGGCACCGCCAACTTCACCGGCTTGTACCATATTAGTATAAAGTTCATCAAATATTTTAGGATGTCTTGCAAGGGAATCAGACAGGGTTGCACCTCCCTGAACACCTTCTCTGACCTGGTGAATAATTTTGGCCAGCTCTTTATTTTCAGTCTGGGAGCCAAGAATATCCAGACACTGGACCATGGGAAGTCCGGCACCAATCATGGTCGCAAACTGTCTTGTAAACCGGGAAACCTCTATCTTCTCAATACCGGTTCCAAATCTTATATCAATCTGAGCCGCCTTTTTCTTGATTGAGGTAACTAAGATGCGGTTTTGTCTGAGAACTCTTTCTAAGTCCTCACGAGAATTAGCTTTTAACTGACCCTTAACCGAGGCACCGGCAACAGTTTTACCTTCATATTCAAATACAGGCATTTATTAATCCCTTTCTTAAAATCTCATTATTTGTATGCCGGAGTTTTATCACGAGACAACATGTCAGAAAGTTCCTGAGGGTTGCCGCTATAACTCATGGCATCATTTATAGTAATCTGACCGGTGTTATAAAGCTCCGATAGAGACTGGTTCATTGTTTTCATTCCAAATTTTTGTCCACCCTGAATCATTGAATACAACTGATGAACTTTATCATCTCTTATCAAAGCTCTGACCGCAGGAGTAGCAACCAGGATTTCCTGTGCCATTGCCCGGCCGCCGCCAATTTTTGGTATTAATATCTGGCACACAATTGCCTGAACACAAAAAGAAAGAGTCACCCTAATCTGTTCCTGTTGGTTTGTTGGAAATACATCCACGATTCTGTTAATTGTTTCTGCGGTAGAATTTGTGTGCAAGGTTGCAAAAGCAAGGTGACCGGTTTCTGAAATTGAAAGAGCTGCTTCAATTGTTTCCAAATCTCTCATCTCACCCACAAGAACTACATCCGGATCTTCTCTCAAGGCATACTTTAAGGCTGTGGCGAATGAATTGGTGTCAGAATGAACTTCGCGCTGATTAATAATTGCTTTCTGGTGACGGTGAAGATATTCGATTGGGTCTTCTACTGTAATTATATGTACCGGACGCTCTTTATTGATCTTGTCAATTATCGCGGCCAGAGTTGTAGATTTCCCTGAACCTGTTGGACCGGTAATTAAAACCAGTCCTCTTGGCAAATTGGAAAACTCTTCACATACTTTTGGAAGACCTAATTCTTCGAACGTTTTTATCTCATAAGGTATTTGCCTTAAAACCACGGCAACATTTCCACGCTGCATAAAGAAGTTGCAGCGGAAGCGACTCATTTTTTCAATCCCAAAAGAGAAATCAAGTTCTGAATCCTGCTCAAATTTCATCTTCTGCTTTTCGTTCAACATTGAATAGGCGAGTTGTTTGGTCTGTTCGCTTGTGAGAGGATCAAGTTTTAGTCTCTGAAGTTTCCCATCCACTCTGACTGTAGGTGGTGTACCGACGGTCAAATGAAGGTCAGATGCATTGAGTTTTAACATTTCTTCAAGTAATTCGCGAAGACTTACCATTATTTCTCCAGATATATATAAGGTTAAAATCCATTTTTTAGATATTCATCTTTTGTCTCTATTATCGGCTAAAGCTGATGATTCTTGACCGTTATTTGGAGGATTTACAATAGTAAAGTGTTATGATTCAATAAGATTGATGGGAAGAAAAAATTAACTAAGTCGAAGTGGCCGAAACTAACTCATCATAGTCAATGTCACCATTCTTGAGTTTTTCCACAGCGCACATTCTGAGAGTAAACATTCCTTCGCTTACAGCCGCCTCTCTTATCTCCACATCAGTACCCCTATTCAAAATCAAGGCCTCAATTTTTGGTGTAATTGGCATTACTTCAAAAATACCGGTTCTTCCTGCTTTTCCGGTGTTGTTACATTCGTTACAACCTTTACCTTCAAAGGCCCTGATTCCTTTGAGGAGTTCCGGCGGAATTTTTAAATTTTCAACCTGTTCTTTTGTCAAATTAACTTCAACTTTACAGGCCTGACAGAGCTTTTTCATCATCCGCTGGGCCATAATAAGTTTGGTTGCCGAGGCAACCAGGTAATATGGTATATCCATATCAATAAGACGGTTTATTGATGAAGGTGCATCATTGGTATGCAGAGTAGAGAAGACCAGGTGACCGGTAAGGGCTGCTCTAATGGCAATTTCTGCAGTTTCACCGTCACGAATTTCACCAACCATGATAATATCAGGATCCTGCCTCAGGAAAGACCTTAAGGCAGAGGCAAAGGTCATACCGATTGAAGCTCTAACCGCTACTTGATTAATGCCGTCAAAGTTAAACTCCACCGGGTCTTCGGCAGTCATTATATTAACATTCTCAGTGTTTAATTGTAACAGGGAAGAATAAAGAGTAGTGGTTTTACCTGAACCGGTAGGTCCGGTTACCAGAATAATACCATATGGCAATCTTATTTTTTCTTCAAACTTCGACAGGTCTTCTTGCCTGAATCCAAGTTTGGTCATATCTACTTTGAGAGCCATCGGATCCAAAATACGCATTACGACTTTTTCACCAAAAATTGTTGGGAGTACCGATACACGAAGGTCAACAGTTCTTCCGCCTATTTTAATTTTGATACGACCATCCTGCGGCAGTCTTCTTTCTGAGATATCTAACTCAGCCATAATTTTCATTCTGGAAATAATTGCTGCTCTATATTTGTACGGCAGTGGCGTCATCTCTTTCAATTCACCATCGACACGGTATCTTACCCTTATCCTTTTTTCATAACATTCCAAATGTATATCTGATGCACCACCCCTGATTGCATCACCAATTATTGAGTCAACCAGTTTAACCAGAGGTTTGTCCTGAATGGCTGACATCAGATCAGATTCGGTGGGTGCGTCATCCTCAGATACCACTTCTAAGTCAGGGTCATCTTCCATTCCTTTTAGGACTTCAGAGAAGGCATTGGTATCTTTATAATAAGATTCAATAGCTTTTTCAATTGCTTTTTCAGGAGAAATTACCGGCTGAATTGTTGAACCGGTTATGAACTTTAAGGCATCTAAAACATAAATATTATTAGGGTCGCTTATAGCAACAATTAAGGTTTTTGCCTGTTTGGCAACAGCAATTACTTTAAACTTACGGGCTATATCCATGGGGATAAGCTTGACAATTTCCGGATTTAGTTCAATATCACCGAGACGAAGAGCACCTACTTTGAGATGTTTACCAATCAGGCTGGCAACTTCATCCTCAGACTGAATAGCACCGATTTGAACAAGACAGGCTTCAAAAGAGTCATCCGTTTTCCCGGAACTCTCCAGAGCTCTTTTCATCTGTTCTTCGGTAATCTTACTCGCTTTTACTAATATCGCACCTAATTCAGAAGACATTTATTCCTGTCCATGTTTATTTAATGTTGTTCTAAATAAAAACCTACTCTTGAAGCCGCTTAATCCTGAAAAATATCGTCCAGTTTGTCTTCCGCGCCGGAAGTAAATTCATCACTGACGGTCTCATTTTCGGATGATTCCGTGTTGGCGATAATTTTGTCAAAAATTGAATTCAGCTCTTTCGCTGCTTCTTTGGTGTAGAGACGAACCATTCCAATTGTGGTTCGATCGTCAAAAATGACGACCAGAATAGAACGTTCACCAATAAGGGACATATGGATATGGTCTTTTTTCCCCTGATGAAACAAGACTGAAAATTCACTTTCCCCCACCAATTTTGCAATTTCTTTTGTAGATGCAAAGGACCCCGCTAACAGAGCTGCCAGAGCGGTGGTGTCAAGCGATTGGGTAAATCCCTGACGAGTGATTAAATGCCCGTCTTTGTCAACAAGAAGAGCGCATTTTGCTTCGCACCCTTTTATCATTTTGGAAATCTGCGACTCTATTAACTTGACTTCCTCTTCATATATTACCAAACTATCATTAGACATAAAAATCCTCCTAATTTTCTATTTAAGACCAAATAATTTTTTAAAAAATCCTCGTTTCTTTGATGACTCTTTTTTTCTTAGAGATGGTGCCATCAAAGGTTGTCCTGAATCCTGAGCAGCATCTTTCATAGAAACTTCTGATCCGCTCGGAACATTAGAAACTGATGAAGGGCTTTCAGGTTGCGGTATATTCGTCGACGAAACACTTCCCGGCTGAATTGGTACTCCACCTGTGGCGCTGCCGGGAAAAGGTCTGCTGACCGTCGCAGTTTGCACCGGTTCTTTGGCCATTGTTGCCACCGGGGCATTTTGGACTTGCGGCGCCATCTGTACCGGTTGCGGTTCCTGCACTGCCGCTGGTTGGGGAGCAACGGGAGTTCTTTCCTGTACAGGCGGGGCAACAGGCTGTTCTGCCTGCGGAGTTACCGGAGGAGCTGCCTGTGGAGTTACTGGAGGAGCTGCCTGCGGAGTTACCGGAGGAGCTGCCTGCGGAGTTACCGGAGGAGCTGCCTGCGGAGTTACCGGAGGAGCTGTCTGCGTTTCCGTCGCAGGATTGTT
>JACZYS010000068.1 GCA_022570975.1 Candidatus Zixiibacteriota bacterium
AACAATTTCTCTTACAAACTCAGGGAGAGCAAAAGCAGCGCGATGAGTTGAATCGTTATAGTAGCGGGTTTTAAGATTCAACCGGTCAAATTTTTCCTGCCGATAATCTTTTACCGGATCATACTTTTTGGAGCAAAAGGCAAATGACCAGTATGCTGAAGGATATATAGGCATGAAGCAGGTGTACATTTTCACAATTGGAAATATTAGTTTTAAATTATGATACATTGACTTAACCGCATCTTTATTGAAAAATGGTGATTCAGACTGGGCTACCATTATGCCGTCATCATATAAGGCGTCATATACTTTTTTGTGAAAGGGAGACTGAAATAAATCTGCTGCCGGTCCAACCGGGTCGGAGAGGTCTAAAGTTATGATGTCAAATTTTTCATTGTATTTCTCAATATATTTCTGACCGTCTTCAAAGACCATTTCAACTCTGGGATCGCTGATTCCATCGGTAAGGTAAGGAAAATGTTTTTTTGAAATTTCTACAACTTTTTTATCAATCTCACACATGACGATTTTTTTCACGTCAGGATGTTTAATAGCCTCAGTCAGTCCGCCGCAATCACCGCCGCCAATAATCAGCATTCGGTTTGGTTTGGGATGGACAAAGAGAGGGACATGGGAAAGCATTTCGTTGTAGGCGTTATTATCATTGTCACAGACCATTAGTGAACCATAGAGTACAAGCATTTTTCCGAAGAGCTTGTTTTCAATAACTTCAATTCTCTGGAATTTTGATTTCGTAGACTCGTGAATTTTATCAATCTTTAAAGTAAGCCCGCAGTTGTTGTTGTTTAGTTCAGAATACCAGACATTCCACAGGTCTTCCATTCCTTGGGCCTGTACATTTTTTTCGTTTCCCACTTTTGAACCCTTATTCTATAACTTCGTAAACTGCTCTTTTTAAGGCATTAAAACCTGAACCGGAAACTTCACAGTATGCACCCACACCGGTAAAGAGAATCCTGTCACCAATATTATGCTCCGGCAGCATGATTCCGTCATAGATGACGTCAAAAGAGTCACAGGTTGGTCCGGCCAAAACAGAATTTATTGATTCTCCTGATTTGTAAGTGATAATTGGATAACGACAATGGTCGAAAAGCATCCCGGAAAATGTAGAGTAAAGACCGTCATCGAGATAATACCAGATTTTGTCATCTCTTTTCGCTTTTCCAATAATTGTTGAAACCAGATAAACTGCATTGGCCGAAATATATCGACCCGGTTCACTCAGGACTTTTATCTCCTGCGGTATATATTTATCCAGAGCTGCCGCTATCGGTTTGCAAAATTCGTCAATAGGTTTGACCGGCTCAGTATATTCAACCGGAAATCCTCCGCCAATATCCAGCAGGTTTGTTTTGAATCCGGTTGCTTTGAGCTCTTTTATCAACTGACTTGAAACTTCAATTGCTTTCAAATAATTACTGGAGTCAACACACTGAGAACCAAGATGAAAGCAGAGACCGGCAAACTGATGGCCGGTTTCTTTAATTTTCTCAGCAAGGGGAAGTACTTCCTCTTGTGAGCAGCCAAATTTATACTGAAGATTGACCACGGCGTTTGATTTTTCTTTGATTCTAAAACGAATCATAATTTTGAGTTTAGTCTTTGGAAATCTCCGCAGTTTTTCCACTTCAGCAAGATTATCAACGACAAAAGTTCTTATTCCTTTGCTGACCGCATAATTAAACTCATCATTTGATTTTATGGGATGAGTATGGATGAGATTAGACGGAGAGATTCCGGTTTTTAGAACTTCAACCAATTCTCCGGCCGAGCAAATATCAAAAGATCCTCCGGCATCTTTAACTACCTGTAGAATTACCGGATGAATATTTGGTTTAACGGCATAATGAATCTGCACTCTCGGAAGAGCATTTTTTAACCGGTCATAATTTTTCTTTATGGCCGAGCGAGACAAAAAAAGAGTTGGTGAATTGCTTCGGTTTTTTACCGGGTAGTTAATCAGATAATTAAAATTACCAAACTGATTGTCAATGTTGGTAGTTGTGCCTCTCTGTGCAATAGTGACGACCATGACTTTATGCCCCCCCGGCAGATGTTGCTCTGCTGGCTGAGTTGGGAAGTGTTTTGTGGGCAATGACCTGCTCAGTTTCGGAAGGAATACCTCTGGGAATTTCTTTCAAGTCAGGAGCATTGCACTTCAATTTTTCAGCCATATATTCATATGCTTTTTCCGGGCTAACTTCCTCGCCGCAGGTAAAGAAATCCAGGGCAGCATAACCATATTCCGGCCAGGTATGAATGGAGATATGGGACTCAGCGATTACGACAACGCCCGAGACACCTTGCGGGTTGTATCTATGAAAAACAGCCTTTACTATGGTAGCTCCAGCCAGGCGAACCGACTCTTTCATATGCTCTTCGAGAAATTCGATGTTGTCCAGAACCTGTTTGTCGCATTCGGCAAGTTCAACAATCAGATGTCGACCGAGTTTTTTCATTATACACCTCCTTCAATATGACTTTCTACATTTGTGGCGGGGTTGTTACCCATAAAAAAGTAACTTCCTTGCCATTGCTATTTATGAATTGATGTTTTGTGTCTGATTTAAAATAGAAACAGTTTTTGGATGGAACAGAATACGGTTTGCCGTTTATCAATAATTTTAAAGTTCCCTTCAACACGTAACCAAACTGTTCTCCCGGATGCGGTTCTTTTTCCTGCAGTTTTTCTCCCGGCTTGAGATTTACTAAAATCGGATCCATCGCATTGTTGGTTGAACCGGGAACCAGCAGTTCAAAAGTGCCGGCTCCGGTTCCTTCCACGGCTACTCGTTCTTTTGGATTAAAAACAACCTGCGTCTCTTTTGATTCTCTAAAAAACTCCGGGATTGAAATACCAAGGGCGTCCAGAATATCCGAAAGAGAATCTACCGAAATTGAAGACTGCTCGTTTTCCAGCTGAGAGATAAATCCTTTGGTAAGTCTGGCCCGGTTGGCCAGTTCTTCCTGGGTTAAATCTGAAGCCAGCCTCAGAGATTTAATTTTTGTGCCTATCTGTAAATCCATCATATTTATTCCATTTGTAGTTTAATAAACCGTACCTTTTTGTTTAATAAACGACTGCCAAAATATGAGATTTTTCACCCAAGTCAAGTTGATTTTTTGCAATGTTCAAAAAAAATTCAATATTTTACCCGCCGGTTCTATTCCATCATAAATTCTTTCAAACCTGCTTGCAAATATTCAAATATCAGCTTATTTTTCTCGCCTGACATGAAATTAGATTTATGTCAATTGTATAAAAGGAGATTTTAACATTAAAGAATATGAAATCGTTGTAATTGGCAGCGGCCCCGGTGGTTATACATGCGCAATAAGGGCTGCCATAAAAGGAGCAAAAGTTGCCTTAGTGGAACTGGACAAACTGGGCGGAGTCTGCCTGAACACCGGGTGTATTCCTTCCAAAGCTCTTATCGCCTCGGCCGTTCAGTATAGCAAGATGAAAGAGTCTGAATCTTTTGGTATCAAACTGGCCGCGCCTCCGGTATATGACTGGAAAGCGATGCTTGAGCGAAAAAATAAAATTGTCGGGAATATGGTCGGCGGAATAGGCTCTCTGCTTAAATCTCACGGAGTTGAACACTTAAAAGGGTTTGGCAAAATAACAGGGAAAAAAGAGGTGACGGTTTTTGCCGATGACGGCTCTGAATCAAAAGTCAAAGCAGAAAATATTATTATTGCCACCGGTTCCAGAGCTCGCTCTTTTGGGGCCTTTCCGTTTGACGGTAAGCGAATACTCAACTCTGACCATTTGCTTGAGCTAAATAATCTTCCCAAATCAATTCTCATAATTGGTGCCGGTGTAATTGGCTGTGAGTGGGCGTTTATGACCTCCCTGCTTGAAGTGGAAGTAACCATGGTTGAGATGATGGATCATGCTTTGCCGATGGAAGATATTGACACCTCCAGGCTAATAGAGCGGGAACTGAAAAAACTGAAAATTGATTTCATCCCCAAAGTAAAAGTAGAGGCCGTGGTTCCGGGACCGGACGGAGTTCAGGCCAAACTGGCCGGTGGAAAAACTATTAATGCCAACCAGGTTTTGGTTTCTATTGGTCGTTCGTTCAACACCGAAGATATTGGACTGGAAGAAGTCGGAATCAAAATGAATGACAACGGCTCCATCAAAACCGGGGCTGATATGAGAACCAATATCAAGAATATTTTTGCTATCGGTGATGTTCGGGGCGACATACTTCTTGCCTACACAGCCGTTCATGACGGAGCAGTTGCAGTTGACAATGCTTTGGGTGGAAAGAAACAACACAATTATCTGGGTGTTCCTTCGGTTATATTCACTCATCCTGAGGTCGGCTCGGTTGGTTATACTGAGGCGCAGGCCAAAAAGAAGTATGATATTGTCATCGGTAAATTCCCCTTGCGCGCATTAGGAAAAGCTCATGCAGAAAACGAGATTGCCGGCGAGGTCAAAATTATTGGTGACAAAAAAACAGATTTGATACTCGGGGTTCACATAGTCGGTGCTCATGCGGCAGAAATTATTCATTCGGCGGCGCTGGCCATAAATCAAAAACTGACTGTCACCCGGTTGGGTAATCTGATATTTGGACATCCTGTTATCTCTGAAGCGATAATGGAAGCCGCCCATGATGTCCACGGTATGTCAGTACATCTGGGAAAAAAGAAGAAATAGTATGGAATCGCAGGTTTTCTCTTTGTAGGTCAGGAGCCCTGCGCTCCTGACATCTTATTATGCGTTATTAAGAGTAACCCACTTACTCATAGTCAGTTAGCTGAAATCGCCAGCGACACATATCTTGCGTGAAGTGAAGCTGTTGACTATCAATAAGATAAAAATCAAATGCAAAAGTCACACAGTAGAAAAGTCGCACAAGTTGCGCAAATCATCGTTTTGAGTCCTCGTCAATCGACCGATATATATTTTTCTATTGCTTGTAAGCTATTATGCCATAGAAATTTGTCAGTTTGGCAAAGACTGGCCGTGCCGGTTTGGCACAAAAGTTGATTATATATAGAGGCATACAACCTTATCAGGATAAAAAGGTATGGCGGTACTGAGTTTGTTGATGAGGTAGGGATATAGAGGAGTTCCTTGTGAGGGGGAACTCCTCTTTTTTATATTACCAAATCCACATTCTATCTAACAATCTAAGTTTAGATTTAGTAGTAAGAGAGAAATTCTGATTCTCTATTTCTGTCTTGATTAGTTATCTCTTGACTCAATTGATAATATCAATAAATTGGCTTTGAAAATATGGCGGCGTAGCTCAGCTGGTTAGAGCATCGGAATCATAATCCGAGTGTCCGGGGTTCGAGTCCCTGCGCCGCTATTTTTTAATCCAAATATATTTAATTTCTCAATAAATGAAATGAACTCAGGAAAACGACAAAAATGATTGCTCCGGCAATGAGAAAAATATTGGCCCCTAAAGATGAATAAAGAAAACCGCCAAGAATCAATCCAATAATACTGGCAATTGCTCCCGCGCTTCCGGCAAAACCCTGCACCGCCCCCTGAACTTTGTCGCCGGCTGCTTTAGATAGAATCGAAAGAAGCGATGGCCACATGAGACCATTTCCAATGGCCAGGAGGGTTGCTCCAATGTAAATAAATTTTGTGTCGGTAGTATTAAAGAAGAGAAAACTTATAGAGAGAATCAAGCTCCCGATCAGCATCAAATACTTATCTGAAACATTGCTCGACAAAAACTTGAGAAGGGGACCCTGCACCAGGACCATCATGATACTTAAGAAGGCAAAGAAAACCCCGGTATTTGTCACCGACCACGACAATACGCTCATAGCATAAACAGGAAATACTACATAGAAAAAATTAAATCCGAGCATTACAAGAAAGTACATGGCCAGCAACACCGGAATCCCTTTTATTTTGAACAATGCTGACCTGTCGGTGCTTTCATTTTGTTCGATTTGGTAACAATCTTTCTGGTCCTGTCCGAATACTTTTGAGAATCGATGAGAATCCGGTTCGCTCTTGATAATGCATTTTTTTGATTCAGGGAGAAAAAACAAAACGATCAAGGTAGCGATGAATGAAATAACGATGGCGGCAATGACGGGTACAATCTCACCATATACAGTGGCACCGAGTAATCCTGCCAGGGCCGGTCCGATCACAAAACCAAGATTTCCGGAGACGGCCATTTTCCCGAATTTTTCATTTCTGTCGCTTTCATCTGAAATATCCACCAGATAAGCATTAGCTACGGAAATATTTCCTCCGGTTAAACCATCGGCTGCTCTGGCCACAAACAATATTATGAGTGGAAGGGTAACAGAAAATTTACCTAAAAGAGATGAATCAATATTTGTCCAGATAGTTTGCGGAACCAAAAATGCAGTCAGAAGCAACAGCCATGAGACCAAAGTTCCGCCCTGACTGAGCAAGAGTATTTTTCTACGGCCGTATTTGTCCGACCACTTTCCCAGAATTGGCGCTCCGATAAATTGGAAAAACGAGTAGGTTGCACCTATTATGCCATAGATAAGGGCGTTGCCTCCCCATTTTGTTACTAAGAAAATAAGGAAGGGCAAGACTATGCTGAATCCCAAACTTCCGACAAAATTAACCGAAAGTATGGGGAGTATCGAAATTTGTTTTTTTTTGTTCACTCGTTTTGACGCTAATCAAAAATTTTTGGAATTAATTTGAAAGAAATTCTTAGTTCTTATCATCAGTAAATTCAATGTGCCAATGAGTGCCGTCACAGAACGGTTTGTTTTTGGAGCCGCCACATCTGCATAGAGTAAAATGATCTTTTGTGGCCCGATTACCCATATCATCAACTTCCAATCTGGGCCCTCCTTTTACGACATAGGGGCCGTTTTTGGCGATGAAAATAAGAGGCTCTGCAGAGTCAATATTTTTTTCATTTGATTCGGAAGTAAAAGACAAAGCTCCCGATGGGCACTTAGTAATTGTCTTGGCAATCTCTTCTTTTGATGCAGAATCGGGGTCAATCCACGGCTCAACTTTTAGCTTGAAAACCGATGGGAGTCCGTCTGTACAAAATCCCGCATGGGCGCAGATTCCCCGGTTGTCACTAATGGTGATATCATGACCTTTGTATTCATCTTTGTTATCAGGAACTCGCTCCGCAGACTTTTCGTCAGAAAAATTTACCATTGAATGAGTGCCGTCACAGAATGGTTTATTAGAGGACTTACCGCAACGGCAGAGTGCTATCTGCTCATTGGCTTCAACCGGACCATTGGAATTGCTTAATTGTTTGAGTCCTTTAACAATATAGGGACCGTCTTTGGTTGGAATGATGGTAGTTTCATTTGATACTTGCGAATTGTTCACTTGCACTCCTTTCGTTCAAATCTCTATATGAATAAATGACAAAATTTAATATTATGCAATCAAGAACTTCAGTAATAAAATAGTGCTCTCTCCAAAATTCTGGAACTAGTAAAGAAAATCCCAGAAATGTAATGCAATTGACTTTCTTGGCATATCTGCTATATATTAGAAGCACATTACTTTGTTCTTTTTTCAAGATTGAATAATAAAAATGAAGATGGAGGTTTGAAAGTATGAGTTCAAAGAGGCTAAAGACAGAAGAATTATCGGAATTGACATCTATGGTTTTCAACAAGTATCAACATCTCTACGATATACGATCCAAAGTCGAAAATAAAATTCATTTGCTGCTCGGGTTGAATACATTTTTTGTTGCTGGATTCTACAGTATATTCAAAGAAGAATTAGGTCAATACAATATACTCTATGAAATTCCATTCCTATTGTTAATAATTCCAATCCTATTGATTCTTGTGAATTTTTACTCAAGTAAGACGAGAGCACCTTGGATTGACATTAAAAATTTTAATGCCGACTTAGATTTATATGAGTTTTACAAGAGGGTTTTGATCGCCTCAATGAATTGTGCATATGGTTTATATACTTATCTTGAGAACAGAAGTAAATTAATTCATACATGTCTAACATTTATTGGAATTTCTTTACTTTGGATTGCAGCTTTACTGATATCCAAAATTTGCGATTCAAGCTTGGAAATTTATGAGAAAACAATATTGATTTTTGTTTTGGTGATTAGTGTTCCAGCTGCCTTACTTCATTCGAAATATAAATTAAAGCAATATCCATATAGAGAAAAAGAATTTGAGTATAAGGAAATCATTGAAAAATATCTTGAAGAAAGAGGATAAGCGCCGTTTTTCATTCAAGACTTAAAATTTTCATGACATAATATTCTACTTTAGAAGTTCTTCATCTTTCTTAAATCTTGTTATCAAGAAATAACCCAGAGAAATCAGTAGAATATAAACAGTCGTGCCGTAGGTGAAGAGTTTGCCGGTCTTGTATTTTTCTGATTCAAAATAAAACTTAACTTCTTTTGCACCTGCAGGAATAGCAACGGCGCGGAAACTGCTGTTAGCTCGCAAAATCTCCGCCGGTTGATTATCTACCAATGCATGCCAGGACTCAAAATAATTGTCTGTTAAAACCAGCAGGTGATTGCTCTTTGACTCAATTCCCAAAGTGACCGAGTCCGGCTGATAATTTATAAACCAGACAGAATCTGAAGTAACTGAATCAGTTGATAATTCCATACCGGGTTCTTTTTCAAGGTAAACAACTCTCAAGAGGTCATCGCTGCCGTCTAAGACAATTTGTTTTATGACGTCTAAATCTGTTTCAACTTTGTATTCATCCACCAGAAACACTCTTGGCAAAGCGTTTCCGTTTTCATAGATCGCAATTGAGCCGAATGAAGCGGCCAGAGCGATTGGTCTCTCTCCAAAATAATTGGGCGGAGGCTGTTGATTGACCGACAGAATAAAATATTTGGTCCCGACCAGATTCAGGAAATTTGGATTCCGCTGATTTGGCGCCCCCGGACCTCCCAACAGGTTGTCATACCATTTCAATTGATTACCATGATAGCCCACAGGTACCTGTATGCCAAATTTGCATAAATAGTTTTGTGTAAAAGCAGAAGTATAGTTTGCCACCCGGTACTGATCATTTTTGGAAGAAAGAAAAGTACTGACTACATTTGAATTCCAGTGTGGGGCTGGATCAACAGTATCAATAAAACGACTGTTGAATCTTCCGTTGCTTAAAATTGGCAAGAGCAGGACCATGGCCATTACCGTTACAGTTATTTTTCTCTCTCTGTACATCCAGATAAGTAAAGCCGCGATTGTAATAAACAAAAACGTCCACCAGGCGCCGGTCTGGATAGCCGACAAATTTTGATAGGCGATATCAATCTTATTATAGTTTTGCTGTATTCTGGTAGTGAACAAGTCCGGATAAAATAAATTGGCCCAGATGTCAATTGCTTTTTTTCCCAACAAACCAAAAAACAGAGCAATTGCCAGGGTCAGAGACGGAAATCCCCAGAGAAGATAGTTAAATCTTTTTGATTTTGTTTCGCCAAGTTTTTCATTATCAAGTATCCATTGCAAAGCAAATCCGGCTGAAAGCGACATGGCAAATGAGAACAGAAACATAATCATTGATGGCGCCCGGAGAGATTCTACTTTTGGAATCAGATAATAAAAAATTCCAAAAAACGGGGTTGAGTCGCCAAGGGCATAGAGGAGTGCCATAACAGCCAGCCCCAGCATAAAATATGTCACTTTTTTGCGAACGAAAAGAAATCCAATCAAGGCAAAGAAAATTGTCACCACTCCGGCTGCTTCGGAATTATCTTTGAAGTTGTTTTTTCCCCAGTAATTTGTCTTGGCTTTAGCGGTTGACACACCGGAAAATTCCGGAATGAGCTGCGAGAATGCCTCCTCGGCATGAAGCGACCACGAGGTTGCCCAGTCCCATCCCTTCTTGGTATCTGAGCGGGGGGAGAATTCCGAAGTATATTTATACCCGGGATAAAACTGTATGGCAGAAAGAAAAAGACCAATGATAACCGCGTACACTGCCAACGTTCCTGGTAAAGCCGTTCTTAAAAGATTTCCGGATTTCTTGAAGTGCAAGACCATTTTAAAAATTGTGTATGCTCCCAGTGCCCAGAGCGAAAAATATGACATCTGCGGGTGAGGCGAGAGAATAATCAGTCCAATCACAGTGCCCATCATGGTGAAGTTGAAAATCTTTTTTATCAGTCCTTCAATTTCAAAGCCTCTTTCCAAGAATAAAAATGCCAGCGGGAACAAAGCGGTTACGAAGATTTTTCCATCATGCCCCGGTGCGATAAGTGAAACCAGATAGGGCGCAAACATATAACCAATTCCGGCAAACAATGCTGGCATTCTGTCCAGTTTGAACTGTCTGGCACAGAGGTACATAAAAATTCCGGCCAGAAAAATATGCCAGAATAAAATCCAACCCAACGAGCGATGCAAGTCACCGAAATATTTCAAAAATGAGAGTGGATAAAACAAATCTCCATGAAAGGCTTCCACAAAAGGCATGCCGCCAAAAATGTACGGATTCCACTGAGGGACAGAGCCGGTTTCAAGAACCTGATCAACTAAAAATGAGCGGAAGAATATTCCGGCCTGAATCATGTCTGATCCTTTGAGCATTTTATCAGAAAAGACAAAATCACTGAACATGAATATCATGGAAAGGAGTATAAGGGCAAAAACCGCAGGCACAAAATATCTGCTTTCAGAAATTGTGCTAAACCTGTCGCTTCTCATGTTTCTTTCAGGTGGGAGTCTATCTTTTTTCTTACTCAATTGCTCTGTTTCCTCTATAAAAAACAAAATTGCCGGAAGTCTTTCAGATTAAAAGATATTGAAAATTTTATTCAGGCACAAAGAAAAAGAAAGCTCAATTTCCCGTTGAAATGGTCACAATATCATAAATTATCGAGCTGATTAACGGCTTGAATATCTGTTGTTAACGGTTATATTCCATGTTGAAGATTAG
>JACZYS010000280.1 GCA_022570975.1 Candidatus Zixiibacteriota bacterium
AAGAAAATCTATGTCCCCAAAAGGCTTATTAATATAGTAGTCAAATAGTTCTGCATTTATTAAGTTAACATAATATATATTATGAGACATTAAAGTGGAAAACAATCTTCCATCCCCTCAAGTCCCGACCCTCTCAATTGTGGTGCCGGTATATAATGAGGTCAATACTCTCCGGGAAATCATTGCAAGAATCCAAGCCTCCCCGGTTGAAAACAAGGAAATCATTGTTGTCGATGACTGTTCAACCGACGGCACCAGAGAATTGCTCAAGAGTGAACTCTCTGCAGAGGTTGATAAAGTTATTTATCAGGATCAAAACTACGGTAAAGGTTTCGCTTTAAAAGCCGGCTTCAAAGAAGCAACCGCTGATATTGTCATCATCCAGGATGCCGATTTGGAATACGACCCCAACCAGTATCCGCAGCTTATCTCCCCTATTTTAGATAACAAAGCCGATGTAGTTTATGGTTCACGGTTCATGGGCGGCGGTCCGCACCGGGTGGTATATTTCTGGCATTATGTTGGAAACAGAATGTTAACTCTCTTCTCCAACATGATGACCAACATAAATTTGACTGACATGGAAACCGGTTACAAAGTATTCAGAAGAGAAATAATACAGTCAATTGACATCAAAGAAGCCCGGTTTGGATTTGAACCGGAAATAACTGCCAAAATTGCAAAAAAACGGGTCAGGATATATGAAATGGGCATCTCCTATTATGGTCGGACATACGAAGAAGGGAAAAAAATAGGCTGGAAAGATGGCGTCCGCGCTTTCTGGTGCATAATAAAATATAATATATTCATAAACTGACTCTTCAGCTCTTATTAAAAAAACAACTTATTTTCTATTGTCGCTTGCTCTCTTTTACTTCCTGTCATAAATTGTCAGTCAATCAGCATAATACAGCTGTCAACATTTACTAAAACTTAAAAGTCGGAACAGTTTTCTCTATGTTTCAGACAAGAAAATATCGATACCTGATAATTGTTACAATTGTCATTTTGAATTTGCTCTTTTCGATAGTTAACTCTCAGGCTCCGACAAGTTTCATATATCAGGGTCAGCTTACTGACAGTCTGGGCAACCGTTCATCAACGAATTACCTTATCAGATTTTCACTCTACAAAAATCAATTTGATGCAACGGCAATCTGGTTTGAAACAAAAACAATTGTTACCGATGACAATGGTATCTTTACCACCGAACTTGGAGATTCATTCCCTCTTGATCTGGATATTTTTGACGGTACAAAATTATATCTGGGCATAAAAATCGATAACAATAATGAGATGGTGCCTCGCCAGTTGATAAGCTCTGTCCCCTATGCCATGAGGGCTAACATCCCGGAGCTTTCTCCTGATAAGATTTCAGGGAAGGCGGCCACCTTAAGAGATAACCAGCTATTTGAAGGAAAAAACACTTTCACCAAACAACTGGAAGCTCTCGGCGGCGACAGCAGTCAATATTCCCTTGGGGCCATCAACTCCAAGGGCGGAGTCGGCTTAAGAGTCCAGACCAATTCTGATAACAGTCCCGCCCTATACATAATTACCGGATTGACCGATGAAAGCTCCGGCCAGTATCATGGAAACGGTCCCTTGCTTGAGGCCTGGAGCGGCTCTTATAGTATTGAGTCCGGCGGTTGGAAATCAGAACGAAAGATAATTTTTGAAAACAACGGCGACATCAAAACAAGCGGAATTATTTTTTCAAACGGGACGGATCTGGCCCAGATGTTTAAACTGTCTGACAATTTAAGCGCTGTTGAACCGGGCGATGTTCTGGTAATTGATACCTTAAACGAACAGATGATAACCATATCTCAGTCACCCAACTCAAAACTTGTAGCCGGGGTTTACAGCGGTAGTCCGGCGATAGTCGGCAGTCCTTTATCAAACGAAACACTTGATGAAAACTACAGTCTCTCAGAAAGGGCCGCATTGTTTAATGAAATCCCGGTAGCAGTAAGCGGTATTGTCTTGTGTAAAGTAACCGATGAAAGCGGGGCCATTTCTGTGGGTGACCTGTTAGTCTCTTCATCTCTTGGCGGTCATGCTATGAAAGCAATCAACCCGCAAATAGGAACCCTTCTTGGCAAAGCCCTTGAAAGCCACAGCACTGGACAGGGTTTTATAAAAATTC
>JACZYS010000069.1:0-6642 GCA_022570975.1 Candidatus Zixiibacteriota bacterium
GGGCTGGCATGCCGCAATAAACTACTCTTTGGAAAATGATATTGATAAAGAAAAAAACCTGAATTTCTTTTTGGGCTTTGATGCCACTTTCAAATACAATCTTGCCTTACTCTTTGAGTTTGACGCTGCTTTAAATGACAACTCCACGTTACCGTCCTCCGGTAGAGGAAGAGGTTATTTTAACAGTTCAGTAAAATGGCTCTTTACCGAGAATTTGGAGCTTGAAGCGCTTTTGAAAGATTTGCTTGTCAACAGAAGAGACTCTGATTCTTTCACAAGAGAAATTAGAATTACTTTTATAGATAAATTTTAAAACTAAAGGCCGAATTTTTTCCAACGTTGTAATACCAACTCAGCAAATTCACCCACCGTTTCGACCACTTTGTCGCGATATTCTTTTGATTTTTTTAAATCATATTCCGGGTAGCCTTCCCCCTCTTTATATAACAAGATAGTGCCGGGGACGGGATAGATATCGGCCCCTGCTTTAAAAGTGTAAGCCAAATCAGGATCGTAGTTTTTTTCATCAACCATATCCTCACCAATCGCCTGAATCATCGCCGTCTCATCGGTTCCGGCGTGTCCGCCGGCATGACCAAAAAACTGGTTGGTCATACTGCTGCATAGCTCCCACCAGTGGATGACTGCAATGTTAGATTGTTTTTCCCGGTGAAATTCTTCGGCAACAGATTTTAGAGCACTGTTATTTCCGCCATGACCATTCATTAAGATTATATTCTTGAAACCAATATCAACGAATGAATTTAATATCTCTCTGATATATCTCCGAAAGGTATCAGGCAAAACGGTTATCCCTCCGTTGTAACGATAAAGTGATCTGGTGATTCCATAATTTACGAGCGGAGCAACCAGTGCATTTAACCTCTGAGCCACTCCTAGTGAGATTTCTTCCGGAATATAATTGTCGGTCCCAATACAGGTTGAGCCGTGGGCTTCAATGGTACCTACAGGGAAAATAATTGTATCGATTTTTGATGGAACCAGCTCTTTGATTTTGAGCCAGCTTAACTTTTGAAACTGCCGTTCCATCTAGTGTTCCAGGTTGGAGAGAATTCTTTCTAAAACTAATTCTGTTTCAATAGAGGTCTCATTGTCCCCCTCGTAGCGGTATTGATTGATATCTCTGGCAAGAAGTTCCAAATCTTCCGGGCATTCAACCACGTACCATATTTCAAGCTCTGACCATTTTAAACCCTTCTCGGTGAAAGCTTGAGCTACTTCTGAATAGATTGTTGGGGACTTCCAATCAAAATTTGAAAGCTCAATTTGATAGGAGCCGGACATGCCAATTAAATAGTACCTTCCCTCGGGAGTAGGCCCAAAAACAGCATCTGATTTCTGCAGCATTTTGAGGCTTGTTAATATTTGAGAAGTAGAAACGGTAGGTGTACGGCTGCCAATTACAATGACATGTTTATAACCGGCATTAAAGCAATCATTAAAGACACGCTCTACCCTTATACCCCATCGGTCTTGCTTCAATTCATGAATTGAAAATGATTTTTTCATTTTTTCAGATGCTTTACCGGTCAATTTCTTAGTGAGATATTCTGTTACTATTCCGACCAGTTTTTTTCTGTCTTTGTCGTCAATATGATATAGCCTGATGTCAACCTCATCAACCTTTGCGGCATTTGCGATGGTATCGGTAATGAATGCTTGATGCACGAACTTGAGGTCATCCCCATGTATCATGCCCAGATCTAAAGTTGAGCCATCTTCAAACGGTTCTTGAATGCAGACGGCAATGACGGTTTTGTTTTTGCTCACTTTATCAATTCATAAGTTTAATAAAATTCATATGAAAAAATATAAGAACTGCAAAATTGACAGTCAAGCAGGTATCAATAAAAAAGAAATTTTTTATCCAACATTTTGCAGTGCGGGGAATTGTTCCAAGAGATAATATGATATCCGCGCCAGCAGGTCAAAAAAGATTAAGACGCCTACCAGCATCAACAGACCGCCGGATATTATTTCCACTGCCCGGAAATGCCTTTTGATAAAGCCAAAGGCTCCAATCAGGTAGTTGAACATGAGAGCAGTCAGGATAAAAGGAATCCCCAAACCGGCAGAATAAAAGAGAAGCAGAATTACTCCCTGACCAACATTATCATGCTGTGCGGCGAGAGTCAGAATGGTTCCAAGAATTGGGCCAATACAAGGTGTCCAGCCAAAGGCAAAGGCAATGCCAATAACAACTGAGCCCAGAAGGCCCATCTGTTTTTTACTGGCATGAAATCTTTTTTCATAATTTAAGGCTTTAATTTTGAATACACCCATAAGGTGCAGTCCAAAAATAAAGACAACAACACCAGCAACTTTATTAAAAATATAGAGATACTTTTGAAGCAGGTAGCCTATGCCGGTTGCTGAGGCTCCAAGAATTACAAAAACAAGTGAAAAACCTATGACAAAAAACACGGTGTTGCCAACAACTTTCATCATATGTTCTTTTGATTTTTCTTTCGAACTCAAATCTTCAAGTGATACTCCGGAAATAAATGAGAGATAGCCCGGTATAAGCGGAAGAACACAAGGGGATATAAATGACAATAATCCGGCTAATACGGCCGTCGGAATTTCTACTGCACTTTGTTCAAACAAATTATTTCCCTTTATTTAAGTTCATCTCTTTAAGTTACTATTTATTAAACAGGAAAAATTCTTTATCGTTCAGATTTTTTTTGAGACTGGGTAAATATCTCACTTTTCATCATTCCCAACAGTTTTTGTGTGTCTATTTTGTCAATCATTAACTTTGCAAGTTTTGCTGAGAGGTCAGCTGCAAACTGCCGGGTGAATATGGAAAGCTGTTCCTCGGTAAGATTTTCAATTTTTTCTTCCCACCGTAAATGTTCTTTTTCTTTTTTTATCTCTTGAGAATCTGTCAGATTTAATTCTTTCGGAGTATCGGCATCAATATTTTCAACTTCTTTTTTGAATTCTTCAATAAATTTATCCACCCCTTTTTCATTTTTCTTGCTCTTATTTATCTTGATACCTACTGAAGCGGACGGGTCAACAGAAGGGTCAAGAAAAGACAACTCATCATCGTCTGGCATAGCAACCGGCTTTGCTTCTTTTTGTTGCTGTGGAATTTTTGAGGATTCCTGGCCTTCGTTTTGCATTTCGTTTACAAACCAATTGTAGTCATCGGGGGTATCATCATCCAATTTTGCACCGCCAGAAGAAGTAATCCCAAACTGGTCTTCATCTAACTCCAGCTTATCTTCGTCTGCTATCTCCGTTTTTTTCATGGGGTTTTTTGACACAATGTCTGTACCCTCATCAGAAATAATCAATGACTGTACAATTTTTGTCCCGGAAGTTTCTGAATGACCGGTAGTGTCTTTTTCCATACCAATAAGTTTTTCTGCTGTCTGAGAAGTTTTCTCTTTTTTCCCAACTACCGTTTTTTCTCTGTTCATTTCTTCAGCATCGGTCACTTCTATTCTGTCAAGACCTAAGGCATTATCAAGCAAGTCATCTTTTAGTTCTTCTCCTCCAAACGGGTTTTCTTTTTCGGCCTTTTCAACTTTATCAGTCTGGCCGGCAAATATCATAACTTTATCAATCAAATCTTTTGGCTCAAAAGGTTTCTTGATTAAGACTTCGTCAGGAAAAGGACAGCTGGCATCTTCGTCACAGAGGATTAACATTGGCACCGAGGAAGTTCTTGGTTCATCCTGGAATTTATCGTAGAGTGGTTTGTTCCCTCTCACTTTCAAATCACTTCCCACCAGAATTATGTCCGGTCTGGAGAATTCTATAACTTCGACAGCTTTTTCTCCGTTAGATACAGAGATAACCTCAAAGCCGTGCTGGCGGAGAATTTTTTCCGCAATATTTCTGGTAACCTGAGAGCTTTCTGCTAGTAAAACCTTTTTGTTCATAAAATTATTTGTTCAGATTTTTCTTAGAAAGTTCTGATGATGCTTCTTCCAAAAATTTTCTTTCTTCCTTGCTCAGATTTTCAATGCCAACTTCAGAAATTTTGTCCAAAATCTCATCAACTCTTTTCATAATCTGTTCAGCCTCTTGACGGTTTTTATTCAGCTTATCTTCCTGACGTTGAATATGCAAGTTTTTTATTCTGCCCTTAAACCAGTCAAATCTCCAGTTGGATTTCATATATACGAGACCATAAAGAGCACCCCCCAGATGAGCCATGTGAGCAATGTCGCGGCCACCCATCACAAACCCCAGCAACATAAACCCAGGAACAAACCATTTTACTTTCACCGGAAAGACAAAGTAAAGATAAACCGTCCGGTTTGGGAACATCAGCCAATATGCTACTAAGATGCCATATACTGCTCCGGAGGCACCCAAGACTCTGACAAAATCATTTGACTGTACTAATAAAGTTAATACCGCCGCTGATAACCCGGCCAGAATATAAAAACGACCAAACTTTTTTGTTCCCCAGGTATATTCTATTTCGGTTCCAAACATCCAGAGGGCAAACATATTGAAAAGAATATGGAAGAAATCTCCGTGCAGGAACATATATGTAAATGGCTGGTAGAGACGGTTTGGAAAGTCCTGAAAAAACTGTCCCGGAACTAAACTCAAAAAATTAGTAAGATGAGGAAAGATGTTTTGCAGAACAAAAATTGCTCCGTTGACAATGAGCATAGTCTTTATGAACGGAGATAAGGCCCCGGGGCCAAATCCGGACATTCTTGTTGGGCGATAATAACTCATATTTTATCAATATCGGCAGATCAAATACATGTTGTAATATCTCTTATCCAATAATTCCCCTATTATCTTCAGACACAATATCATTCAATTTAACCATAAGATAATAACTGTCAACCTCCTACGGCAATTATAACTTTAAATTATTTAAACAAAAGATTAGTTGTTTGTTCCCCAAGTAATAAGAAAGCCGGCCAGAAACAGACTTTGGCCGGCTATATAACGATTCAGTCGTTAACATTATCAAATAACTTTATCAAGTCGCTGAATTAGCTGAGATTTTGTGAGAGCGCCAACTACCTGGTCAACTACCTCACCGTTCTTAAAAAAGAGAAGCGATGGAATTGACATAATATTAAACTTGGCCGCAGTCTTGTTATTATTGTCAACATCGAGTTTGGCAATTTTGACCTTTTCCCCATATTCGGAAGCAACTTCTTCCAAGATAGGCGCAATCATCTTACAAGGCCCGCACCAAGTGGCCCAAAAATCAACTACGACTGGTATATCAGACTGTAAGACTTCCTGTTCAAAACTGTCATCTGTAATTGTAACCGGCTGACTCATCTAAATTTCCTCCTAATTTTATCAAAACATTATTTTTTCTTATCTAAAAAACAATCTCAGTTCCCATATAACAGAGTGACCAAAAAAAAGTTCCTCCTCAATTAGCAACCTAATTGAATCTACTATAGATTTATATATTTATCAATAATATTAAGTATATTTGGTAAAAAAAATGTCTTACATTGCGGCAAATGAGAGCATTAATTCAAAGAATCAAAGAAGCTGAGGTTTGGATAGACAATTCCTTACATAGCTCTACCGGCAGGGGACTATTGATTCTATTTGGCACCCATAAAAATGACAAGAATGAATCTTGCGGTTTCTTAGCTGATAAAGCAGTAAATCTCCGGATTTTTGAAGATGCAGAAAAAAAAATGAACCTCTCGGCCCTTGATTTAGGTGCGGAAATAATGATTGTTTCTCAATTTACGCTCTATGCAGATACAAAAAAAGGAAGACGGCCTGCTTTTGGAGATGCTATGGAGCCGGATAAAGCTGAAAAGATGTATGATAATTTTGTGCGGTTAACAGAGGCTTCCGGACTAACTGTTAGAACAGGTGTTTTTGGGGCAAAAATGGAATTGAAATTTATAAACTCCGGACCGGTTACAATAATGCTCGAGCATGGTATATAAGAATTTACAGAAATTATCAGACAGATTTCAAATAGTTCTTGGCTCCGGTTCTCCAAGAAGAGTTGACCTTCTCGCTGAAACCGGAATCTCCTTTGTTCAAGAAATACCTTTCATCAAAGAAATACGCAAAGAATTTGAACTGCCGGTTGAATACGCAGAAAGACTTGCGATTGAAAAGGCGCTCAATATCTCTATTTCAGCCAAAAACGATAACTACCTGATAATAGGCTCGGATACAATTGTAATTCATGAAGACAGGATTCTTGAAAAACCGAATGATATGGAAGATGCCGTCTCAATTTTGAGCTATTTATCAGGTAAATGCCATCAGGTGTGTACCGCTCTGGCTTTTTCATTGGGTGAAAAGATTTTGTCAACCGGACATGAAACCACAAGAGTTTTTTTTAACCAAGTCACAAAGCAGGAAATTATTTCTTATGTTGAGACTAAAGAACCGATGGACAAAGCCGGAGCCTATGGAATACAGGGAATGGGGGCTTTTTTAGTTGACAGAATAGAAGGTAATTTGGATAATGTTATAGGACTCCCGCGGCTTTTATTGGAACGGCTTGCGGGTAAAATTTTGAAAGAAACTCAATAATTTGATGATCATATGGACGAGATAAAAAAGAAACTTGGCGAGGCCCTTAGAAACGAAAGGGAGCGTCAGGATGTTTCGCTGGAAGACCTGTCTTTAAAGCTCAAAATCACC
>JACZYS010000069.1:6652-10698 GCA_022570975.1 Candidatus Zixiibacteriota bacterium
TAGAGACCGCCGAGATATCTTCATTACCTTCTGAGTTGTACTTCAATCTTTTTGCAAAATCATATTGCGAGGCACTCGGCATTGATTTTACACGGACAGTCGATGCTATCAAGTTTGATATTGAAGATGCAAAACTATCCAAAAGCAAAAAGAATGCGTATTCACGGAACGGTGATGGTGAGTCTGATGAAGCCGGCCAATTTGAGCCAGAATCTACAACACTTACAAGTCACTGGATGCTTTACTCTGCGGCTCTGATAGTTTTGATCTGTTTTGTTATAATGTATAGCTACATATATGGTCCAAAAGATGAAGATTTAACCGAAACTGAAGTACAAGAGCAGATTATGGAAGAATCCCTCAAGACACAATTTGCCGGATATGACTGGGATGCGCCTAAATATAAAACTGCAAAACCTATCACATTATCTTTATCAGCTAAAGAAGAGAGCTGGGCAACAATCTTAACAGACGGAGACACATCTATCTTCCGTATCCTTCTTCCGGACAGGATTTATTACGTTGAGGCAAAGTACCGGATGCAGAT
The DNA here is from genome assembly GCA_022570975.1 of Candidatus Zixiibacteriota bacterium. Taxonomy (GTDB): domain Bacteria; phylum Zixibacteria; class MSB-5A5; order GN15; family FEB-12; genus JACZYS01. The sequence goes on from JACZYS010000069.1 coordinate 7,200, forward strand.
TTCCATTGGTATTCCCCGTAATGTGAGTGTCATCTTAAATGGCAAAGAGGTCAATCTGATAAATCCGGAGACCAGAAGAATTTCAAGAGTTAAGATTGACCAACTCAACATAAATAACTTTCTTAACCGAATGAAAAAGGAAGAAGCGGATAACAGCAGCCCGGGACCTGACGGAAAATAACTGTTATTGGGAGCAGATAGATTATGAATGTAAAAAATATGGTCGCCAAAATAAAATTGCACCATATGAAAAACCGGCTGGAATCTCCAACTTTTGAGTTTCCTTCGGCATTAAATAAACCCAAGCAGATTCTGGTCTGTCTCCCCCGCGGTTTAAAGGAACTGACTCTTGTCAAACAATTTCTCCCCACAATCACGGAGCTTTTTAAACCGGCAGAAATAACCTTGCTCTCAATGCCGGGAGTAAGAGTAAAAGATATTTACCCAAGAAAGGGCTTTAACATTTTATCACCTTCTCCTGACATGGTAGGCTGGGCCGGACTTCCCAATAAGCAGTATATTAGAATATTGAAAGATTGCAAAATTGATTTGGTCCTGGATTTAAACTTTGGTTATTCAAATTTTATTTCCGGGGTTCTATTAAGTTTTCCGGAAGCTATCAGAATTGGCAAGGGTAACCATCTTGGTGAACCTTATTATAATTTGGAAATTAAGACAAAATACTTACGTGATGAAAGAAACATATATCGTTCACTGTTTGAAATTCTTAATACTCTCAAAGGAAGCAGAAATTGATATCATTTTTGGTACTGATAAATTTGCCACGGAGGAAAAGTGTACTTAAAGAAACTTGAGATTCTGGGGTTCAAATCCTTTGCAAATAAAACTACGGTCAATTTTTCAGAAGGTGTTACCGCTATTGTTGGCCCTAACGGATGCGGAAAAACAAATATTTTAGATGCTCTCCGCTGGGTCCTGGGAGAGCAAAAAGTTTCTCTGCTGAGGGGAAGCAAGATGGAAGAAATAATATTTAACGGTACCCGTGATGTCAAACCCTTGGGGATGGCAGAAGTAACTCTGACCGTCATCAATGACCGCAGTGTACTGCCCACAGAATATAATGAAGTGCAAATCACGCGCAGACTTTTCCGCAGCGGAGAATCAGAATATCTTTTGAATAAAGTTCCCTGCCGTCTCAAAGATATTACCGAACTTTTTGTAGATACCGGCATGGGTGCCCACTCTTACTCTGTTATTCAGCAGGATATGATTGATGCTGTTATTTCTGATAAGGCTGAAGAAAGAAGATTTCTATTTGAAGAAGCCGCCGGAATAACAAAATACAAACACCGGAAAAAGGCGGCCCTAAGAAAGCTGGACGCAACCGAGCAGGATTTGCTGCGACTTCAGGACATTTATTCGGAAATAAAGACACAAGTTAATTCATTGAAACGTCAGTATAAAAAAGCCGAGCGGTATCAGTCTGTTAGAAACGAAATCAAAGACTGGGAACTTTACCTGGCCTCTGAGACTATCAAAGAATTAAATAATGAAAAAAGAGCTCTCAAATCAGAGTCAGATGATCTCTCCACAAAGAAGCTAAAAAAAGAGACGGAGATTGAGCAGAAATCCGCCGGACTTGAAGCTTTCCGCAAAGAGCAGATTGATTTGGAGCATATTCTCACAAAAGTAGGCGACGAAGTTTTTGAAATTACAGAAAGCACTTATTCTTTAGAGAACAAAATTTCAATGCTCAAGGAAAAGAAGTCCAACGCCAGTTTGCTTATTGAGCGCAACTCTGAAGAAATAAAAGCCTTAAATGCAAGAGCAGAGCTCTTAAATGAACAGTCAGAAGAAACCAAAGCTGATATTGAAACTGCCAGAAATGACTTTGGCTCTTTATCTCAGCAATTCAAATCAGCCGATGCCAGACAATCTGAATCTGACACCAGGCTCCTTTCTGCCAGAGAGAGCAAAGAATCAAGCAATCAGGAATTGCTTGAACTGGAGAGCAAACTGTCCTCCGGTAAGACAGAAGAAAAATCATTAAAGCAGCAGCAAGACGAACTGAAGGCCAAAATAAGTGAACTTGGCAATCTCCTTACCGAAAACGAGTCATCAAAAATTGGTTTGAAAACAGAGCTTGAGAAAGCCAAGGCTAATCTTGAAGAGAAAGTCTCGCGCAAGACAAAGCTGGTTCAGACCAAATCAAATATTCAGACTGAGCTTGAAGGAATGAATGAAAAAGAAGATAACATAGTTGGAGAAATTTCACAGCTTTCATCCTCGGTCGAAGCATGCCAGGCAAGAAAGGTTCTGCTTGAAGATATGATTCTTCATTACGAAGGTCACCAGTCCGGAGTTGTAGCCGTGATGGAGTCAAAGGACATGTGGGGAGATGTCAGCGGAACAGTTGCCGAAAAATTTGTCCCTGAAGAGGGACTTGAAATTGCGCTGGAAGCGGCCCTGGGAGAGATATCCGGTTTTCTCATCTGCAAAAACAGGCCGACAGCTGAAAATATTATTGGTTTTCTAAAAGCGAATAAAAAGGGGAAAATTGGGATTCTGCTTCCGGACAGCGGAACTTTTAATCCGCTGGTAAAAAGACCGGAGATAACTCATGAGTCTTTCGTTGGCTGGCTGGATAATTTTGTCAAAACAGATTCTGAACTTGAGCCGCTTATGCAGGCTGTTCTTTCCAGAATCGCAGTTATTAAAAGTGACTCCCCTCCGGCTGAAATCCTTGGACAACTTCCTTATGGTTTTAAAGTTGTTTCTTTAAGCGGAATAGTCTATAGCAGCAACTCAATTAGTGGTGGTTCAGAAGAGAGTTTCCCCCTGTTCCGCAGAAAAGAAAAAGTTGCCGAGCAGGAAAAAGAGATTGCACAACTGGCCATGCAGATTGAAACTATCGCGGCAGTCAAAAACCAGTTGATTGCAAGAAGTGCCGAACTAAAAGCTTCAACCGGAAGAATCCTTGATGAAATTGAGGCTACCATCGAAGAAATAAGTCTGACCCAGAAGAATGTTGATGAAATTAATTTTCTGATAAGAAGCTCTGATAAGGAAATCAGCAGGTTAAAAGATGAGCTGAAAGCTATTCGTGAGAAGCTGGATAAAATTCAGAGCAGACAATATTCACTGGGACTTGATTACTCTCAGTTAAGAGATATAAAAGAAACACTGGTCAACACTCTTTCTCTTACCAAAGAAGAGCTGGGAGCTCTGGAACTTGATGAGGAAGATTTGGCCCTTTGTAGTTTTGTGGATCCTTGTAAAAATGAATTTGGACCCGTTCTCAGGGAAATTTTAACAATGATAGAGAAGGAAGAATAATGAAGTTTCTAGAAAACTTTTTTGAAAATAAAAAAAGCTACGCTCTCTAACAGTTCCATCACATATCATATGAATTAATAAAGAAGAAAATTCTGTCATTTGCAACAACATGGATGGAACTGTAGGTAATTATTTAAAAGCGTGATTTTTTCATTATTTTAGATAATGCCAAAGAGATTGATAATATGTTTGACCAATTATA
>JACZYS010000281.1 GCA_022570975.1 Candidatus Zixiibacteriota bacterium
GCGCGTTGCCCTGGGAAGAGCAATTATCAGAGAACCTCATATTTTCCTTTTGGATGAACCGCTTTCCAATCTGGATGCAGACTTAAGAGAGAGAATGCGCAAAGAGATAAAAAAGATTCAACGGAAAGTAAACTGTACAACTGTTTATGTAACCCATGACCAGATTGAAGCTTTAACCCTTGCTGATAAAATTGCTTTGCTGGATGGTGGGAAAATATTGCAGCTGGGAACTCCGGAAGAGCTTTATGGCAGACCATTATCTATTGAAGTTGCCCGGTTTATCGGCTCCCCCAAAATTAATGAAATAAATTGTTCGGTTGATGAGAATCTTTTGGTGCCGCTTGGAATCCTGGTGCCGGATTTATCAATTGAACCGGAAGACAGAAAGCTAATTGTAGGGATTAGGCCGGAAGATATAACAATCAGTTCGGGCGGCGATTTACGCGGAGAAGTGACCAATTGTGAATATCTTGGAAACAGCTACTATGTGACTTTAAGTTTTCATGAGAGAAAGCTAATTGTTTCCGGATGTGAAAAAGAATATGATATCGGAGACAGGTTAAATTTTTATATAAACCCCAAAAAACTACTTATTTTTGATTCTCTTAACGGTAAACTATTGAACTAAATTCTCTGGCAGGAAGGGCAAAAATGAGCTGATCGACCGCCAATTTTCATCCGCTTGATTTTCCTTCCACAAAATTGACAGGGACCACCCTCGTTGTTGTAAGCTTGCAAATATTTTTGATAAGAACCTGGCTTGCCATTTATGCCACTGAAACTATCAACTGATGAGCCCATTTTTCTGATGGCCATTTTTAGAGTCTTTTGAATACTGCCATGCAGCTCGGTAAGTTTTTTTGTGGAGAGTTTTGAACTCTGCCGGCACGGATGAATTTTGCAGGCATGGAGAACTTCATCGGCATAAATATTTCCAACCCCGACTATAAATGATTGATCTAGCAGGGCAGACTTGACCATCCGGCTTCGATTTTTAAATAATGAAACGAAATCCAATGCTGAGATTTCAAGTGGTTCCGGTCCCAGCTCTTTCATTCCCTTTTGCTCATAAAGCTCATCGGTATAATAAAGGCGGAGCCTCCCAAACCTACGGTAATCGTTGAACCTTAATGACTTTTTGTCACTCCTAAATTCAAAAATAACCAGGTCATGTTTTCCTGTTCGCTCTTGTTTGTCCAAATAAAAAAAATGTCCGGTCATTTTTAGATGAGCCCATAGTGTAAGTTTTCCGGAAAGATTAAAGAGAATATTTTTACCACGTCGTGATATATTAATAATTTTCTTGTTCTTTAAAGAATTTTCAAATCCTTGATCGGCCAGGTGAGAACTTATGGTAATAGTAGATGGGTGGGCATTGGCTGTTGAGACTTTGCTTATAGTTTTGCTGGCAACGGTATCGTTTAAACCCCTGACAACTGTTTCAACTTCGGGGAGCTCTGGCATTTAGTATTGTTTTTCTCCGCTTAAAACTTCTTTAAGATATTTTCCGGTATAAGAACCTTTAGTGTTGGCCACTTCTTCCGGCGTACCGGAGGCAATTATTCTTCCGCCGTTTTCTCCTCCATCGGGACCAATATCAATTATATAATCGGCCGTTTTTATTATATCCAGATTATGTTCAATAATAACAACCGTGTTTCCCTTCTCCACCAATTCATTTAAGACACCCAGAAGCATGCGGATATCTTCAAAGTGAAGACCGGTAGTTGGCTCGTCCAATATATAAAGAGTCTGACCGGTGGCGTATTTAGAAAGTTCTGTAGCCAGTTTTATTCGCTGTGCCTCGCCTCCGGAAAGAGTTGTTGCCTGTTGCCCCAGGTGAATATAAGACAGTCCGACATTAAAGAGAGTTAAGAGCTTCTTTTTAATTTTTGGGATATTCGCAAAAAACTCAAGGGCTTCTTCCACGGTCATGTCCAAAACATCGGCAATGTTTTTTCCTTTATAGACAACCTCAAGAGTCTCGCGGTTATATCTTTTTCCTTTGCAGATCTCGCAGGGGACATAAACATCGGGCAGAAAATGCATTTCAATTTTTATTATGCCGTCCCCTTCGCAGGCCTCACATCGTCCACCCTTGACATTAAACGAAAACCTGCCCGGCTGATAGCC
>JACZYS010000282.1:0-1201 GCA_022570975.1 Candidatus Zixiibacteriota bacterium
GATGAGTCCCGTTTGATTAATACATATGGCGGACAGGTTGATTTTATCCCGACCATTATGGGAATTCTGGGAGGTGACTACTCCCACGCCAGTTGGGGCAGAGATTTACTTAACCTTGATAAAAACGACAACGGATATGCGATCATAAACGTTTTTCGCAGAATCGGAATCTTAAATGATGAGCTTTATTATTATGAAGCACTGGGACATACCGGGAAGGTCAAAACTTCATATGACTTAACTCAAAACCGAACTGTTAAAGAAAACGCACCGATGGACTCAAGAGCGATTGATTTGCAAAATATGCTTTATCGATATATGCAAACTGCCGAGCAACTTTCTACTCCGGTTGTGGAAAATTAACCGAGTGAGCCGACATCTGCTTCAACTTCGTCCAAAATCTCACCGGATTTTACGACCTCTTTCATTCTTGTATTATCAATATGAAGCGGTCGGTCCTCGTCTAAAAAATCAACATGTTTTCTTATTATTTCTCTGGCTTTTGTGACACCAACCCCAAACTTGTATTCTCTTAAATCCAGAGCCTGAGCGGCAGCAATAAATTCAATCCCCAAAATGCCATAAGCGTTATCAAGTATCTGATTATTTTTAATTGCCGTGTTCATTCCCATTGAGACAAAATCCTCCTGATCGGCAGCAGCCGGGATTGACTGAATCGAGGCCGGCGCCGAAAGAATGCGCTGCTCGGCAATGAGTGAGTCGGCTGTATATTGGCTGACCATCAGGCCGGAGAAAAATCCGGGGTCTTTTGTCAAAAAGGGAGGCAGACCAACCGAGAGGGCCGAATTGTTAAGCCGGTTCATTCTTCTCTCTGACATTACTGATATCATCGTAATTGCAATACCAATCATATCCATTGGAAGAGAAACCGGCGACCCTTGAAAATTGGCCCCGGATATCTGCATATCATCCTCCGGAATAAAAACCGGATTATCTCCTACTCCATTTAATTCAATCTCTACCTGCTGACGGGCAAATTTTAGAGCGTCATGGGCCGTACCAATTACCTGCGGAGTAGAACGCATGGAGTAGGCATCCTGTACTTTGCCCTTTTGTTTTTCCTCAGCCAAATCTCCGCCATTGACTAACATTCTTATGGCCTTGGCCGTTCTTACCGCTCCGGGAAAGCCACGTTTTTTGTGAAGAGTTTCGTGGTATGGCTTCATGTTGGCTTTGAGAG
>JACZYS010000282.1:1211-2117 GCA_022570975.1 Candidatus Zixiibacteriota bacterium
ATCTATTGGCATCGTACAGGAAAAGGGCTGACATGGCCGTAAAGAAGTTGGAACCGTTTATAACTGCAAGACCATCGCGCGCTTCCAGGCCGGGAATTTCTATTTCCGCTTTATCCATCGCCTCTTTGCCATCGAGCAATTTACCTTTGTAATATGCCTGTCCCTCACCCATCAAGACCAGGGCTACCTGTGACATAGGTGCTAAGTCGCCGCAGGCGCCAACTGAGCCTTTCTGACAGACATATGGCGTCACCCCTTTGTTCAACATTTCTACTAATGTCTCTGTTATTTCCGGACGAACAGCAGAATTGCCATGGGCGTGGACGTTGATGCGTGAGGCCATTGCTGCCCTGACAAATTCGATTGGAGCCGGGTCGCCAATTCCGGCCGAGTGATTGTATATCAGATATTTTTGGAAATCTTTCATTTTTTCATCGGACAGTATAACTTCGGAGAATTCTCCTATACCGGTATTGACTCCGTATATAACTTCTTTTGCAGCCAGTTTTTTTTCAAGCATGGCCCGGCAGATTTTTATTCTTTCAATTGCGTCGCCGCTCAGTTTTACATGTCCATTTTCTCTGGCAATTTGTACCATTTTTTCAATTGTCAGATTGTTTCCGTCTAATATAATTTTCATAATTTACCTTTTTTTGTTAGCAAAATTACAGCACTCCTGAATGATGCAGGAATTATTTCTTATAACTTTATGAAATATTTTGGTAGTTAAAAATGTAGCGCAGCTACTTACTCGTCTTGTAAGCCGGAGGCTGAGGTGGGCGTATAGCGAGTCATAACTTTTGATGACCCTTTAACAAATTTTATGTAATTTTTGCTATTCATTATTCTCCTGAATGTAAGATAATGAATGTTTCCCTTTGGTCAATAATTATTTATCCGCCCTTA
>JACZYS010000070.1 GCA_022570975.1 Candidatus Zixiibacteriota bacterium
GATACAACCTTACCAGCTTCTAGTGCACTCTGAAAACATCTAAACCTCCCACCTTCTTCTCCAACTGGAAATAACACATGCGGGCTCCCTGTTAATTGCCTCATTTTAGCTTTCTCAGGCCTTCCCATCCTCGTCCCTATAAATTCTCCCGCCTTATCCTTAATTTTATATTTAGAAATATCATTTATTATTTCTTTTTCAACTTTTACAGGAACGGTGTATACCCCAAGAGCCTTAATTGGTTCTTCCAAAATAATTGACCGCTTGTCAATGCTCATTCCGGCATCCATTAAAAGATTGGCAATATCTCCATTAGTTACAGAGCCAAACAATTTTTCATCTTCGCCCACCATTACTTCGGTTGACAAAGAAAGTCTTTCAATCTTCTCTTTAACAAGCTCGGCTCCACGACGACGCTTCTTTTCTCTGACTTCATTCTGCTTGGAAATTTCACCAATAGATTTTAAATTTGCCTTGGTGGCCGGAATGGCAAGATTGCGCGGAATGAGAAAGTTTCTTCCAAAACCATCTTTCACTTCTATTGTCTGGCCGGAGTTTCCGAGATCCGGAACATCTTCTCTTAAAATAACTTTCATTCTTATAATTCCTTTCAAATATTATACAAAATTTAAACTCATTTAACAACCGGACTGACATCAATTTTCCTGAAATCCAAAAAGCTGTCAATAAACCCCAGAATAACGGCAAAGAAATAACCTATTATCTGGGAAAGAAAAAGTATGATATATACCGCAGACTTTGACCAAATTGAAAATCGGAATTTTTTCAAGAAAAAACTTATTAGGGAAAAACCGGTGATACTGTAATAAACTGATAAGATAAAGAGGAGATTGTCTGTTAACATCTGAACTGAAGGATTCCCAATTATCCTGCCAAGCATGGCAATCAGCAAAAGCGGGGCAATATAAAAAGGCATTTTCCAGTTTGGAAATGAAATGCCGTTTATGGGAAGGCCGGACATTTTTTTGACGCGATATATAAAATAAATATAACCGATTGAAAACTGTAAAAGGACTCCTAATACTAACATTGCAGGAAGAAGTCTGAGTGCCAGCTCAAGAACTTTGGAGAAAAAGAAGAGATAGCTGTCTATCTGCTCTTTGCTATAACCAGTCGCGGTCAGATCAGTTTCTGCTTGTTTAAGTAAAAGAGTAATTACTTCTGAATTAGAATCACCTAGTCCGGGCAGGTATGCAAAAATCTGAATCAGAAAGATTGATGCCAAAAAGATTATGGCGATAGTGTATATTTCTTTCTGTCCTATTTTTTTCTGACTGAGTCTTGTTGACAATATGGAAGCTCCTATTATCATGCCTATGGGGGTGATTGTCATAAAGATATTTTCAGAAGAAGATACCGTTAAAGCAATTATCAGTGAAAGAACACTTATCCCATAAAAGATAAGATTCCTTTTATGATGTAACAAAAAACACATTCCAAAATAGAGATAAATACCCATAAAATAAATGAAGCTGCTGACAATCCAGAGAGAGCTGTCTATGACAGAATTATCTTTAGACAATAACAAGACCGGGTATATAATCATTGCCAGAATTATCAAGTATTTTTCAACCGGCAGAAGCTGGGACCTGGCGGTAATGTTGTCAGCAGAAATATTCATTTATCTTCTCTATCGGAATGATTCGCTTTCAAAAGCCATAATAGCCAGAATTCTGCTTCTCTTGATAGCAGTTGTAAGTTTGCGCTGATGAATGGCACAGTTACCAGAGACGCGTCTTGGAATAATTTTCCCACGTTCATTGACAAAGCGTTTCATTACCCTGTCCTCTTTATAGTTTATGTAGGAAATCTTATTTTCGCAAAACCTGCATATCTTTTTTCTCTTCATCTCGCGCATATTTCTTCTTTCCATTTTATAATTCCTCTTCTTCAGGATTTTCTGTTGCTTTGTCTTCGGCTGCAGTTTCCTGATGATCTAAGATTATTTCATCAGTTTTTTCTTTGTCATCATCTTTAGAATCATCATTTCCGGGGGAACTTTCCTCAACAGCAGCCGGTGCGGCCACGGCCGGTTCCGGTCTTGGCGCTGCCGGCTCTGACTTTGGTGAATCCTTTTTATCTGCATTTCTTTCTGAGGCTCCAAATGCATCTTCTGATTTAGATTCTTTCAATTTTTCCAGATCGCCTTCGTAGCAGACAGTCAGATTGCGAAGATATGTTTCTTCCAACTTGAAATATCTTTCCAGTGTTGCCGGAAATTCTCTTTGAGCTTCATAAATGAAACTTCCATAGTAGCCCTGATTGAGACCTTTAATCTCGTAGGCCAGGCGACGAGTGCCCATATGGTCGGTGTGGACAATTTTTCCGCCATGATTTTTGATCAGATCCGATACCGCATTAACTTTCTGGTCAATGGCTGAATCATCTAATTGGGGGTTAACAATGAAGGTCGTTTCGTAGACTTGCATTATATATCCTTCCTTTGGACGTTTAGAGTTCAAAAACGGCTTGGCTGAGGATAAGGTCCAGCTAAGCAGGTTTATTATTAAATTTATACATTGCCTCAGCTACTGAGTGCAAACAACAATATAGTAATACTTTTGAGGCAAGTTGGACAGCATTTTTTACTGTTTTTTTCTCATTTTCAGTGAATTTCTCAAGAACAAACTCATTCATCTCTGTTTCTTCGCTGATAGGGCCGATTCCCAGCCTGATACGGGGGAAATTATCCGTATTAAGCTCATTTATGATTGAAAAAAGCCCGTTATGCCCCCCGTCTGAGCCGGATTTTCTGATTCTCAAACTGCCCAAAGGCAAATTATAATCATCGGTAATTGAGATTAAATTTTCCGGAGAAACTTCATGTTTTTCCATCAGAATTCTTGCTGCATACCCGGAACGGTTCATGAATGTCTTAGGTTTGGCCAATATTATTTCTCTTGAGTTTAGCTGGGTTGCAACAATATCTGCAACTTTGCTTGAAATATCAAAATCAATTTTGAGTTCATCAGCAAGATTATCTAAAACCTCGAATCCTAAATTATGTCTGCTCCCGACATATTTGTCTCCCGGATTGCCAAGCCCCAGTAAAAGAATTTTATTCTGCTGAGTTTCCATCTCTTATAAATTATCGAAAATGAGTCAGTTGACTGAAAATTTATATCCGACTCCTCTAATAGTCTCGAAATATTTTGGATGTTTCTGATCCGGTTCAAAAATTTTTCTTAGTTTCAAGATGATATTATCAATTGTCCGGTTGGATGGGTAAACATCATATCCCCAGACAGCATCCAATAGCTGGTCACGGCTGACTACTTTGCCCTCTCTTTCAATCAAGTACTTCAGCACCAGACACTCTTTTTGAGTGAGTTTGAACTCTCCTTTTGGACCTCTGGCAAGATACTGAGCAAAATTTACGTGGCATTTGTCAAAATTAAATTCATTGGGGCTGGTATTGTCAGAATTGAGCCAGGCAATTCTCCTAAAAATCCCATGGATCCTCACCTTTAATTCATCAACATCAAAAGGCTTGGCAATAAAATCATCGCCGCCGGATAAAATTGCCTCAATTCTTTCTTCGGTTTCAGAGCGCGCAGAAATAAAAAGAACCGGAGTGGTAGAACCGGTTGCCCTTATCTCTTTGCAAAGAGTGATGCCATCTTTTTCTGGAAGCATGATATCCATCAAGACAAGATCAAATATTCCGTTGGCAAATTCTTTCATGACTTCCGTGCCTCTGGCAATATGGACAATATTATATCCTGCAGCTTCCAGATTAATAGTCAGCCCGTCTGCCAGCGAAGGATCGTCTTCCACGAGTAAAATGTTCTTATTTTTTTTCATATTCAGGCAGGGAGATTTTTACCGTCAATCCTTTCTGTTCACCTTCTGAGAACGCCTCCACTTTTCCATTGTGGGCGTTTACAATTTCTCTCACTAAGTAAAGTCCAATCCCTGTTCCCACATGTGCTCTGGTCAGTTCTGAACCAATTCTATAAAACCGCTCAAATATTTTATCAGTTTCTTCCGGCAACACTCCTATTCCATTATCTTTGAATTGTAAAACTATTTCATTATCTCTCTTTGAAAGAGAGAGACTTATCTTAATCTTTTCACTTTCATTATACTTGATGCTGTTTTCCAGTATGGCATCTATTGCAAATCCCAGTTCTTGTTTGTCTGCATTTATAAAAAAGGTCTCACCCGGAGAATAACTGACTTCCAGATTTTTCTGATAATTTTGACTTGTTAAGTTCTGACAACACTCATTTAGAAATTCAGTGAAATTGAGTTTTTTTGAATTGAGCCGAAAATCGTTCCGCTCTATATTTCCAATATTCAATATATTTTCAATAAGTTTCTGCAGCCGGTTTACATTTTCTTCGATCTTAGGGATTATCTCATTTTTCTTGTCAGTTGAAATCTCTATTGATTGAAGTGAGTTTAAGAAAAGCTTTATTGAAGTCAGGGGAGTTTTGAGCTCATGGGTTACGGCCAAAATAAAATTTTGCTGTCTTAAGTTTAGCTCTCTTGTTTTTTTAAGGGCGTTGAAAATTAACCATGCCCCCAGAATGATCAAAATTAAGAAAAACATTCCTTCCATAAGTAGCATAAAATGTCTGGACCTTGATTCTCTGGCAAATTCTTCTATCAGTTCAGCAGAAGCTCCCAGCTCTAAGGCGGTGCTGTTTTTTTCTTCCATCAGATTTTCCATAAATGTTATCCACCAGATTGTCTGGGAGATGAGGAGGAAGGCTAATATGATGAAAATGGCAAAGGCAGTTTTGCTTGTTAATTTTGGCGTATTCATTACTATCTTCTACTTTCAAGTAATAAATACAATAAATTCTTTGCTCAGACAAGTTTCAATTGAATCTCTTTATTGACATCAAAGAGACTACAATGGTAAAAAAACAATAAATAAGAAGAGCGAGAATCTAAAATTAGCAATATTTTAAATCAGATATTTGAATGTCAAGATATAGTTTCTAATTCTTCTGAATCTTCAATTGGATCCCCATTGATAAGTGACCCGACAGTTTTTATGAGCTTATCCAACTCCAACTTGGTGATATGAGCATCGGCCTTCAAATATTTTGCTCTGTCTTTCATGCCGGCATCGCCAATAGATGAATATACAATTACCGGGGTGTCCGGTCGGTCTGATTGTCTGATTTTGAGGGTTAGAGCAAGTCCGTCCATCTGGGGCATTTCAACATCAGAAATAACCAAATCCGGTTTTACCTGCTGGAATAGTTCCCAGCCTTTGACACCATCTCCAGCGGCATGAACTTCCAGCCCCAGCTCGGTGAATTCGTTGATGAGCATTGCTCTTACTGCAGGAGAGTCTTCTGCTATCAGAATTTTTTTGTTTTTTAGGTCAACCGTGCTTGTTCTTTTGTGGGAACTTATCTCTTCTAAGTTAGGATTCAATTCCAGAAGAAGGGTTTCATAATCAAGCATCTGAATCAGGTTGTCTTCTGTTGGCTTAACAATACCAAGCAGGTAGTTATGATCAATTCCTGAGAAAACCTGTTGAGCGTCGATTAAATCTTCCCAGCGGAAGTGATGAATCCAATTAATATGATCTACTTGAAAACCGGTCAGTTTACCAAAAAATTCAGTTACAATAATTTTTTCAATTTTTCCCTCTTCATAGTCAAGGCCCAAAAATGAAGCAAGATTGACTATCGGGATGAGGTCACCTCTGTCTCGTAAGACTCCGGTAACCGCCGGGTGCGACTCCGGCATCTGTAATATTCCCTCTGCCGTAGCGATAATTCTATTTACTTTCAAAATATTGATACCAAAGGATATACCGCTGGTATCGTATTCTAAAACTCTTAACTCGTTGGAACCAGATTTAAGATATGATTCCGCATCCATTGTAATGCTCATTTTCTACCCCTTAATTCTCTGTAGTCTGATTGAAAAAACTGCTCCGCCCTCGGGGTGATCATCAGCTAAGATTGTGCCTTTCATTTCTGTTGCCGCAATTTTGCAAAAATAAAGTCCCAACCCCACTCCCCTGTGCTTTCCCTGTAAACGCATATGTGTCTGTCCAAACTGCTCAAACAGTTCATCCGGAGAAATTCCTTCCAGTCCTTGCCCGGAGTCTTTGATATGTATATAGTGTGATTCTTCAGTTGTTTCAGTATAAATTTTTATTTCACCGCCAGAGGGTGTATGCCTGATAGCATTGAATAAGAGATTATCGATTGTACGTTTCAAAAGTTTTGTGTCCGCAAGAACTTGGGTGCTGCCTGAATTATCTTCAAAAGAAAAATTTATTTCATTTTCTGTTGCCGATGACAGTGAAAGCAAAATTGCGTTTTCTATGATGTCATGAGCATTTACGGTTTCAAGATTTACCGACAGCTTCGCTTTTCCTGATTTTGCAACGGCCATAATATCATAAATGATTGACTCTGCTCTTTCAAGTGAGATTCTTGAGGATGATATCAATCGTCTATGCAGCTCTTTGGAGCTGTCCAGCTTGCCTTCATCAAGGAGCTTCAAAATATATTTCATGGAAGCGAGCGGAGACTCAATATCATGAATAAATAACGAAAAAATTTCCAGCCAGTTTTCTTCCTGATGAGAAGTCTGGGAGTCAGTGTTTTTTTCTGAGGTAGCGGCTTTTTTGATTTTTGCCATAATTTTCTATTGTAATTGCCCTATTTTTTCAATTGCTGAGTTGTCTATTGCTATAAAATAAATTATCGGTCAGGAAGCTGATTTCTTAAAGGTCAGACCAGAAAAAAGAACAAATGACGGGCTTTGGCAACTCTTTGAATTTATTACATTGACATTTTGGAGAGTCTGATTGAGTTTAGAACTACGAAAAGAGAGGAAACAGACATAGCCCCGGCCGCTACAATTGGGGTAAGTGACCAGCCAAAAGTAGGGTAGAACAGGCCGGCGGCCAGGGGAATGGCCAAAATATTATATATGAAGGCCCAGAACAGATTTTGTTTTATTACTTTGAGGCTGTTTTTTGCAATTTTTATCATTTTTGTCAGTGATTTTAAATCTGATTTAACTAAGACTACATCGGCTGACTCTATTGCAATATCGGTGCCAGAGCCAATAGCAATGCCAACATCTGCCATGGCCAGAGCCGGAGCGTCATTTATGCCATCGCCAACCATGCCGACCTTGAAACCGGATTTTGAATATGACTCAACAATAAATTTTTTCTGGTCCGGTTTAATCTCAGCTTCAAAATCAGTGAGAGCCAGGGTTTTTGCGATTCCGGAGGCTGTTTGATAATTGTCTCCGGAAAGCATAGTTACTTTTTCCATATATTTTTTCAACTCTTTTACAACTTCAAACGCTTCCGGGCGCAGTTTATCAGCCAGGGAGATAATCCCAATTATTATAGAGTCAATAGCTGCAAATATGACCGTTCTCCCTTTTTCCATCTCTTTAGCAGCATCATTTAATGATTGTCCAAAACTTACTTTTTCTTTTTCCATCATTGACTTGTTGCCAACTAGAAGCTGTCTGTTTTCACATTCAGCTTTCAAGCCAAAACCGGGAAGTGCCGTGACGTTTCTGACCACCGTTTTATCTATCTGATTAAATTTCATATGAGTTACAATTGCTTTTGCAATTGGATGCTCAGACTGACTTTCCGCCGATCCCACCATTCTGATTAAATTTCTCTGGGAGAACTGCCCATATATTTTGATGTCCATAACTTCCAACTGACCATACGTAAGAGTTCCGGTTTTGTCCATGAGCATTAAGTTCAACTTGCTTATCGCTTCCATAACATCCCCTCCCTTAATAATGATTCCCTCTCTTGCTGCTCTTGCAGAGCCGGTCAAAATTGCCGTAGGTGTGGCAAGACCCAGAGCACAGGGACAGGCAATTATCAAAACAGAAATGACGCTCTTTATCAGCATTGGATTTGTGGGATCAAAAAAGTACCAGCCAATAAAAGTTGCTATTGCAATTAACAATACGATGGGAACAAAGACCGATGAAACTCGGTCAGCAAGTTTCTGCACCGGGGCCGATTTTGCCTGAGCTTCAGTAACCAGTTTTATTATCGATGCTAAGAAACTCTGGTTCTGCTCTTTGGTTGTCTGAAACTTGAAAGAGAAATTACCGTTTAGTGAACCGCCAAAAATTTCATCACCGGTTTTCTTTTCTACCGGAAGAGATTCACCGGTTAACATTGATTCATCAATATTAGGCTGGCCTTCAATTATCTTTCCATCGGCCGGAATTTTTTCTCCCGGCTTTACAAGAATAATCATATCTTTTTTAATAGAAGCAGAATCCATTTCAATTTCTACACCGTTTATAATGGCCGTGGCGGTTATTGGTCTGAGCATCATCAGAGACTTTATTGCCTGCCCGGCCTTACCTTTTGAAATAGTTTCCAGGTATTTGCCCAGTAATATCAGAGTGATAATCATAGCGGCTGATTCAAAAAACAGACTGTTATTGACGCCGGTGTTAAATGAGAGATACAAAAGATAAATGCTAAAACTATATGCGGTTACTGTTCCCATCGCAATTAAGCTGTTCATGTTTGCCCGGAAATGACGCGTTTGTTTTATGGCGTCCAGCAAAATTTCTTTGCCGCCAAAAACCATTACCAATGAAGCAAACAAAGCTTGCATGATGCCGTCTGTTTGGTAGGAGAACAAAAATGAGTCATTGAGCATTGACCATAATGACAGAAAGACAATTGGGAGAGTAAACAGAAATGAGATTCTTAACCTGATGCCGTAGTTTACAATTGCCTTTTCATTCGTTTCAAAAAGGTCAGAGTCACTTTCTGTTGCTTCATAGCCCAATTCTTTAATAATGGAAATAATCCGGTTGTTATCTACAACTGAAGGGTTGTAGTCAATATGGGCGGAATTTAAAGCAAGATTAATTCTGGACTCAGTAACCCCCTCCTGCTTGGTTAAAGTCTTGTTGATACTGCTGACGCAGCTGGCACAATGCATTCCGCCGATTTTAAGCTTCAGCTGTTTGGTGCTGATCATTGTAAATCTTTCCAGTTTATGTTCAATTGAAGAATAATGGTATCTTAATGTCAGTTAGTCAAGAAAGAGGTTAAGACTTTTGCATCTTTATTTGTCATTTCTTTTTTTATGGAATTGCGGGCTTTTTTGAGGTTATAAAAAAGTGTGGCCCGGGGGATTTCAAGCATTACGGCGGCATCTTTAACCTTGCAGCCCAGAATATCAATTAAGTAAAATGCGGATTTTTGGTTCTCTCCCAGCCTGTTTGCAATTTCATTCAGCCGTTCATTGAACCTCTTTTGTATGAAGAGCTTTTCCGGGGAATAGGAATCTGAAGCTTGAAGGTTATAATAATTTTCAATCGGCTCAAATGAGGCTCTTTTATGTTTTCTAACATTATCAATGGCAACATTCCGGGTTATCCGAAAAATCCAAGTGGAAAAATTTCGGCTCTTGTCATATCTCCAGAGGTTGTTTGCGACTTTCAAGAAAACGAGTTGCGAGACATCCATAGCTTCTTCGTAATTGCGAACAATGCTATACGCAAAAGAAACAACCTGTGGGTGATATTTCTTTAACAGATTGGAAAAAGCTTTATCATTGCCTGTAAGGGACAGATCAACCAACCAGTGGGTGTATAATTCTCCGTTGAAAATGTGATTGTTATCCGGTTCGTTTTGCCTGATTTTCATTTTAACGTCGCTTCTCAAATAAACCTCATTTCTTTCTACAAACATAACAGCCGGTTAACCTATTGGTTCCCTGACTGCAATTTTGGCGAGAGCAGAATATGCGACTGACTTAAAGTTGCAGGAGCATCCAAATGAATGTTTTAATCGAAAGAAATTGTAAGACTACTATATATCAATATAATCTAAATAAGATGTTATGCAATGTGTTAAGTGGATTACGAGAAAAATAGGTTATTTTTCGTTGAGGATATATTTGGACGGATTGTAAAATTTGCCGTTTTTTATAATTTCGTAATGAAGATGAGGTCCGGTGGAATAACCGGTTGAACCCATCAGCCCAATGACATCTCCTCTTTTGACTTTTTGTCCTCGTTTAACTTTAATTTCTGAGAGGTGTCCATAACGTGTTTTGAATCCATAGCCATGGTTAATAACAATCAATTTCCCTAAGTCTGTAGATTTACTAAGATTGCTTATTTTACCGTCAGCCGTGGCAATAACCGGAGTTCCGTTACGGTTGGCAATATCCATTCCGCGGTGCATCTGTTTGTAGCCGGTGAATGGGTCATGCCTCAAACCATAGCCTCGCGAAAGCCAGCCTTTTGTAGGCCAGATTGAAGGAGTGTGATTGAGTTTCTTTTTTATATTTCTAAGAGCTTTCTCTACTTCATTATATTTTTCAAGTTCAAAGCGAGAAAGATTTAAAAGACGGTCAACTTCAATCTCAGAGCTATACGCAGCTTTTTCCAGCGGAGTCATTAAGTTTATTTCCGGTGAGGAGGATCCGCCAATACCAAGCAACCGCTCTTCTTCATCAACTTCCGGGAGATTAAAAAGAGATCTGATTTTTATCTCTTGTTCCACCAGTCCGGTGTAGCGGCTTTCTACTTCGGCAAGGTTCCATCTGAGCTGTTCATAT
>JACZYS010000071.1 GCA_022570975.1 Candidatus Zixiibacteriota bacterium
TTCCCCATATTATATATTTAGATATACCAATACATATATAATACGAAACAAGTAATATTTTGTGCAATTGTTTTGTTGGGGCAATAATTGGAAATTATCTGGTCAAATATTGCATAATCTGGTATATATATACGTCAATAGCAGGAATATAAGAAAGGGTGATATTATGAAACTGTTATCCAAAATCAATATTTTGTTGGTTTTGAGCTTTGTCTTAGTTGTGAATTCCAAATCTCAAAGTATAGATAAGCATATTGAAATGGAAATCGATGGTGGGATCCTCCACCTAACCGGATCATTTGATTTTTCAGAACTTCCCAAACCACTACTTCCTGTGAGAGTTGATTATACTTTTGAAATCAAGAAGGAAATGAGAGGGAAGTTTTATACGGAAGATGATTGGGACTTTCATATTAGGGTTTCTAAAAAGGATATTGAACTATTAGACGGAGAGAATTTCGTATGGAAAGGTCCCCACTCAAAAGGAGATGCATTTTCTGGCACATTTGACTTCATACCACTAACATCTGGCAATAACAAAATTTCAATAGGTCTTAGTGTATTTGAACAGACTAGCGCGGCAAATGCAACCGCATTCACATTGTCATGTTGTTTCGATCATGATGGGATTCTCTTGTTCTTAGGCAACCATAATACTTCTAATTGTAATACTAAGCGAACTACCTTTTTCAATCAAGATTCTATTCTAATTAAACAACGTCGTTATGCTATGAATGACCCTAGCAAGTTATTCAGATATAACATTCAAATTCAACCAACTTTTAGAGTTGGAGATACTTCTACAATCCAATACAGATTCAATTCATATTCAGATTACGAAAATGGAATAGATTTGGTATTTGAAAGTTATGCTATGGACATTATTTCATTACCCGAAAAGATAGATTATCCAATTAAGAAAGATCAGTGCTTGGAAATAGAATTGAAAGTTGTTCCTAGAGCTCTTCGTACTGCACCGAGACTGTGGCTCTTTATGAATAAATCGGAAGATGTTTTTCCCTTTAAAGGAAAGCGCAATCAACAAATCCTAGTCTTCACAATCTTTAATGATGACGGCTCATTAAAAGTAGCTTCAGATCAAACGATTGGAAGAACGGATGACCTCTTACCCACTTCATTTTCAAAGTACGATGGATATAAACACAATTCATACAGAAAAGTTATAAACAACTCTAAGGTGGACTGAAAAGAATATCTTAGTCAATATGTGAAATTAGGAATTATATTGTCCGGTTGACTTTTTCCCCGGTCATCTCTTCAATTTCATCCAAAAGGGCTTCTTCCATTTCATCTTCGGTCATCAGTTTGACAATTTTCCCTTTTTTGATAAGCATACCTTTGCCGTCACCTCCGGCAATTCCCACATCGGCGGCAGCAGCTTCACCGGGTCCGTTTACGGCGCAGCCCATCACAGCTACTTTTATAGGTGCTTTGATATGTTTGGTTTTTGCTTCTATTCTCTCAGTCAAAGGAATCATATCAATCTGGCATCTTCCGCAGGTGGGACAGGCAATAACTTCCAGACCTTCCTGATGAAGAGCACATGACTTGATAATCTGATGGGCAACTCCTGCTTCATGGATAGGATCAGCAGTGAGTGATACCCGAATGGTGTCACCGATACCACTCATCAAAATTGCACCAATGCCTACGGCCGATTTAACCGTTCCTGTTTTTAGCGTGCCGGCTTCCGTTATTCCCACATGGAAAGGATAGTCGCATTTTTCGGCAAGCATCTGGTAGGCCCAGAAAGCGGTGTTGGTGGAAGTTGATTTTACCGAAATAATAATATTGGTAAAATCCATATCTTCCAAAATGGCAATTTCTCTCATTGCCGCTTCTACAAAACCTTCGGGATTATCGGGCCCGTATTTTTTTAAGATATCTTCCGGCAGTGAGCCGGAGTTTACGCCAATGCGGATAGGGACATATCTTTCTTTGGCCGCTTTTGTAACTTCGCGGACTTTCCACTCGGCTCCAATATTACCCGGGTTAATTCTTATTTTGTCAAATCCGGCGTCAATTGCTTTGAGAGCCAATTTATATTGAAAATGAATATCGGCAATTATTGGCTTAGATACTCTCTTGCGAATTTCCTTGAGATGGTCTCCGGCATCATGGTTCAAGACTGATATCCTGACCAAATCACAGCCTGAGTCATAAAGAGCATTTATCTGTTTGACACTGGTTTCTACATCGCGAGTGTCTGCCGTGGTCATTGACTGCACGGCTATTGGAAAACCGCCGCCGATTAAGACTTCCTGTATTTTTACAACTTTGCTTTTTCTTCTTGTGACCGGGTAATCTAATTTCATCTATTATCTTGACCTCATAAAACTCTTACAATTACTTTATAACCGTAATAGTATTTAATTGATACCAAATTATCAATTGAAAGTTGAGGATTTCTTACAATTGTTTTATTTCAAAAAACTCTCCCCTCTGCTGGCCCTTATTTTGATTGTGCTGGCTATTAACTGGTATCAGACTCAACAGGCAGAAAAAACGGCAATTGTAACCGGGCAAAAAGGATTAATAACAGCCAAATTATGGTTGGTTAAATCTGTTTATGGCGGCAAAAATGAAAGCAGATATTTTGAAATCCGTGATTCCCTGCTTGAGTCAGCAAATTTATCTTTGAATCTTCTGGATAACTATTTGAAAGATCATGAAGAATCTCCGAATGATTATCATACTTTTAGTTCAACGGTTAAGAAATATGTAGATTCTCTGTCAGCCGATTCTATATTTTTGAAATTATTGATTACTTCAGAAGCTGGGCCCTCTGATGAGGCGAGCGAGGACTCTCTTGTTATTCCATAGCCTCAAAAGCATTGGGAAAATGCTCAATTTTGCCGTCTATGAATGTCACAATATCAAACCTTAAATCACAGTTTTCAATTTCAGATTCTTTAAGATAGTGCTGAGCAGCTTTGGTTAAGTTTATAATTTTTTTTGAGTCAACTCTTTCAACCGGGTGGCCGAATTTTTTACTGGATGAAGATTTTACTTCCACAAAAACAATCAGGTTCTCTTTTTTTACAATCAGGTCAATTTCTCTATGACCGGCAAAATAATTCTGTTCTAAAATTTCAAATCCGGTCTCTTTAAAAAAAAGAGCGGCTTGTCTTTCAAACTGCCGCCCCATCTTTCTTCTTTGCTTTAAATCTCGGTCTTTTTCAGGCAAATACGTATTCTTCCTGGAGCAACTCTGCCACCGGTTTAAATGACTTGCGGTGAATATCTGTCAGACCATATGTCTTGAGCTCTTTCATATGCTCTGCAGTTGGGTATCCTTTATGTTTTGAGAATGAAAACGAAGGATACAGCGCTTCGTATTTACACATGATTTTGTCTCTGGTTACTTTTGCAATTATTGAAGCCGCACCTATTGATTTGCAGCTCCCATCACCGCCTACAATTGAAAACTGTGGATAATCTAAATGGGGAATCGGGCAATTGCCATCTACCAGAACAAACTCCGGAGCTTTCTTTAATTCCATAACCGCTTTGCGCATTGCCATTAGAGAGGCTTTCAAAATATTTATGGTGTCAATTGTTTCGTTATCAATGATGCCAATGGCGCAGATTGCTCTTGAATTCAAAATTTCCTCAAAAATGCTTTCACGTTTGCGGACCGAGAGTTTTTTGGAATCATCTATTCCCTCAATTACCAGATCTTCCGGCAAGATAACGGCCGCTGCAACAACCGGTCCGGCCAAAGGTCCACGACCTACTTCGTCCACTCCACAGATAGTAGAATACCCTTTTTCCAATAACATTTTTTCTATCATGGTAAAGTCAAATTGATGTTTGTCTGAATCTTTTTTCATATGTCACACTCGTCTGATATAAAGAAACATTTTATTTGCCAAACCTGGCAACAAAAAACTTTATATATATTATCGACTATTTATACTGATTTGT
The DNA here is from genome assembly GCA_022570975.1 of Candidatus Zixiibacteriota bacterium. Lineage (GTDB taxonomy): Bacteria > Zixibacteria > MSB-5A5 > GN15 > FEB-12 > JACZYS01. The sequence continues at coordinate 3,949 of JACZYS010000071.1, forward strand.
TACCGTTAATTGCCAAAGTTAGGTATTATGAACTTGTTATGAAAAAAAACCAAAAGAGAAAAATATTAGAATTTTCTGTTATTTCTGGCTTCCTAAAAGGAAAGAAGATTTCCGCCCCTGATTTGGGTGTGACCAGACCCCCTTTGAGCAGGATAAGAAAATCTATTTTTGATTTTCTAAACCCTTATTTGGTTGATGCCAAATACCTGGACTTATTCACCGGAACCGGCTCTTACCTATTTGAGGCCGTTTCTCGCGGTGCCTCCTCGGCTGTTGGAGTCGAACTTGAACCCGAACTGGTTAAGGTCATCAACAAACAGGCAACAGAGTTGTCAATAAGTGACAAATTGAAAGCTGTTCGTGCAAACGTATTTGAATACATAAAGCAACCAGGAAACTCAGGTAATAAGGTTGATATTATTATGATTGCCCCGCCTCAGTACAAGCAAATGATTGACAAGACCCTACTGTTACTGAAAGAATATGAATGCTTAAACAGTAATGGAATCATTTTGGCCCAGCATGACAGCAGTGAGACAAAAAAAATAAACTGGCTAAATTTTAAAATTGAGCAACAGAGAAAATATGGAAACACAACCTTCACTGTTTTATCAAACCCTTTTGATGAAAAAAAAGCCGGAAACTATAGTCCGGCTTAATTTGATATATCAAGATACAGAGACAGCAATTACTTTTTGGTTTTTTCTATTTTTACTTTAGCAGTCTCTTCTGCTTTAACCTCAGTTGCTTTTTCAACAGCAGTTTCCGGAGCCGGATCGGCAATTTTGGCACCCTGTTCTTTTTTGGATTTTGCGGATTTAACCTGATCTGTCAGCAGTTCTTTGATACGTGCAGATTTTCCGGTCAACTCTCTTAGATAATAAAGTTTACTTCTCCGAACCTGGCCTGAACGAATCAGTTCAATTTTTGCGATATTTGGTGAATAAAATGGAAAAACGCGTTCAACCCCAATTCCGGATGAAATCTTTCTAACCGTAAAAGTTTCACCTGTACCTGAGCCGCGGCGTCCTATAACTACTCCCTGAAAAATCTGGATTCTTTCTTTTTCACCCTCAATAATTCTTACATGAACTTTGAGAGTGTCGCCGGACTTGAAGTTCGGGTGGTTGTTTTTCATGTAGGTCTGTTCCAGTTGGGCGATTCTTTTCATCATTTATTCCTTTCAAAATTTTCCTAATTTATATGTAAGTTTAGCATCTTTAATTCATCAGTTGAAAGCTCTGCCTTTTTGAGCAGGTCAGGACGGTTCTGGCTGCATTTTTTTAATGCGGATTGCCTCCTGAATTTCATTATTTTTTTGTGGTCTCCGCCAAGCAATTCCGGAGGGACTTTTCTTGATTCATATTCTTCCGGACGGGTGTAGCAAGGAGTGCCTACTATATCATCCATGTAGGAATCACCTAATGCCGACTGAAAATTACCGAGTACTTTTGGAATCAGTCTGGCCACGGCATCAACCATGACAGCCGCTGCCGGTTCGCCGCCGGTTAAGATATAATCTCCGATTGATATTTCTTCGATATCATACAAATCTATGATTCTTTCATCAACACCCAGATAATGTCCGCAAATTATGGTTATCTTATTTGTCAGGGAATATTTTATTGCTTGGTTGTGGTCAAAAGATTTACCGGCGGCAGAAGTCAAAATAATTTTATCATTTTTAACCGCTTCATCCGAAGAAACAGCTGAGTCGTTTTGATGTTTATGTTTGTAGCCGAGTGATTTCAGGCAGTTGTCAAGCGGTTCAATTTTTAGGACCATCCCACCACCACCGCCATAGGGTGCGTCATCAACAGTGTTGTGCTTATCAACGGCAAAGTCTCTGAGGTCAACTATGTTAAGTTCAATAAGCTCTTTGTTAACGGCCTTGCCCAGCAGGGACTGACTTAATGAGAGACTGAAATAGTCCGGAAAGAGTGTAATAATTTCAAATTTCATATTCAAATTTTTTCAGTTTACTGGTGCACTAACCCCTGCCGGTTAATTTTTATAATTTTATTTTTTATATCCACGTTTTTTACAAACTCTTTCACGGCGGCAATTCGCATCATCCTGCCTGTTCGTTTATCTTCAACCAAGTAAACATCATTGCCCGGATAATTATCAACTTCTTTTAATTCACCAACCAGTTCATCGTCAAGGTCATAAACAGCACAGCCAATCAAATCAAAATGAAAATAACTGTTTTCCGGCAGAGCATGAAGCTCTGATTTCTTGACTCCAAGATTACAGTTTGTCAAGCGAGCCACGGATTCCGAACTGTTGAAACCCACAAACTTAAAAAGAGGTCTGCCGGAGATAAATCTGTCTGATTCAATCTTGTAGCTCTGCCAGCCATTTTTATTTTGCACCAAAATATTCTTCAGTCCCTTGAATCTTTCAGGAAAATCCGTTTCCGGGGTAACAAAAATTTCTCCGTCAATTCCTCTTGGTTTTCCAAGTCTGCCAACTATCACAATTTCTTTGTCATCCACCACAAATTCAGACAGACTTAATCTTCCAAAATTTCCAGAACGGCTCGTTTGCCCTGCCTGGCAGAGCAGGCCGACAAAAGAGTTCTGATAGATTTTGCAGTATTCCCATGTTTTCCAATAACTTTACCCAAATCTTCCTGGGCTACTTTCAGTTCATACACAGTTGTCTTTGTTCCTTCAATCTCAGTAACACTCACCTGGTCAGGATTGTCAACAAGAGCGCGAACAATGTAGTCAATAAATTCTTTCATGACATTCTTCCTTTCTGTCAAACCATTTCAAGTTGAAGCGGAGTCAGTTATACCTTTCTCAATGGGAATACCTATTTCTTATTCGGTTTTATCTTCAGCAGCACTTGCCGCATCTTCCTCAGGGGCATCTTCGGCCAGTGCGTCTTTTGTCGTGGCTGCTTCTTTAGCAGCTTTTGCTTTATCTTCCTTAGGTGCGTCTTCAACCGGTGCATCTTTGACTTCGGCTGCTTCTTCAGCAGCCTTTGCTTTTTCTGCGGCTTCGGACTCTTTTGCTTCTTTTTCAGCTTTAGCTGTTTCTATTGCAAGAGCCGCTGCTTTCTTCATCTTCCGTGTTTTCTTTTTTCTTTCCGTGATTACGGTCCTAATCTCAACAGCTGAGATATCGGCACCTTTTTTGGCGCTATGATATTTTTCCGTAAAGCCAACCTGTGTAAACAGTGAGGCGACTGTGTCAGAAGGTGTTGCACCCTGATTGAGCCAGTTTGTTATTTTCTCTTCTTTTAGATTCACCTGAGCCGGTACGGTAACCGGGTTATATGTTCCCAGAATTTCCAGGAACCTTCCGTCTCTTGCTCTTCTTGAATCAGCTGCAACAATTCTGTAGAAGGGGCGCTTTTTTGTTCCCATTCTCCTTAATCTGATATGTACTGCCAAAAAACTAAATCCTCCTTTTGAAGTCTATGAGAAACTAATCCCTTTGGGCATTCCCTTAAACTTCAATTTACTCATATTATTAAACATTTTTTGCATTGTTTGAAACTGTTTCAGCAGTTGATTAACTGCCTGAACAGAGTTGCCGGAACCGGTTGCAATTCTTTTTTTTCTGGAGCCGTCAATTAAACGCGGGTTCTGTCTTTCTTCTTTGGTCATTGACTGAATAATAGCCAGCATGCGGTTAACATCTTTCTCATCAACTTTAATCCCTTTAAGAGCTTTTCCCGCTCCCGGAATCATGCCCATAAGTGAGTCCAGTGGTCCCATTTTCTTTATTTGCACCATCTGCTCCAGGAAATCTTCGAAATCAAATTTTGATTTCATTATTTTTTCCTGAAGTTTTTTGGTCGTTTCCAAATCTAATGTTTTCTCCGCTTTTTCAACCAGAGAAACAATGTCACCCATGCCCAGGATGCGTGAAGCCAGACGTTCCGGATGAAAAACTTCCAGATCGGAGAGTTTTTCTCCTACTGAAGCAAGTTTTATTGGACAGCCGGTTACCTGACGGATGGAAAGAGCTGCTCCGCCGCGAGCATCGCCGTCCAACTTGGATAAGACAACGCCGGTAATATTTATTTCCTGATTAAATTTTTCTGAAATGTTAACCGCATCCTGGCCGGTCATGCTGTCGGCTACTAAAAGAAGCTCATCAGGGTTGGCTATTTTTTTTATCTCTTTTAATTCCTGCATTAGCTCTTCATCTACATGAAGCCGTCCGGCTGTATCAATGATAACTAAATCAATAAAGTTTTTCCTGGCATATTCCAGAGCATCTTTACAGATTTCTTGTGGTTTTTTATTTTCAACAAAGAAATGTTCAACGGCAATTGAATCGGCCAGCACCTTAAGCTGTTTGACAGCGGCCGGGCGATATATATCGGCAGCTACCAAAAGCGGTTTTTTATTTTCACGTTTTGCTTTTAAAGCAAGTTTTCCGGCAAGAGTGGTTTTGCCTGAACCCTGTAATCCGCAAATCATATAAACTGTGGGTGATTTATCAATTGGTGCCAGAGGAGAGGAGTTACCACCGAGCAATTGTTTTAATTCATCGTAAACGATTTTTATTATCTGCTGTCCGGGGTCAATCGATTTTGTTACCTCGGTACCTATTGCTTTTTCTTCTACAGATTTCACAAACTGACGGGCAACCTTGAAATTCACATCTGCCTCAAGCAGGGCCGAGCGCACCTCACGGAGTGAATCTTTTATGTTTTTTTCAGAGAGCTTGCCGGCACCGCGAAGCTTCTTAAAAACTATTTCCAATTTGTCAGATAAAGAATCAAACATCTTTTAATTTATAAAACTCTTTCCTTACTCATTTTTGAGCGTAATTATTCTTTCATCTGAATTAGTTTCTGTTAACCAAAGCCTGCATAAGCAGTTACTCATAAATTCAAGAGGCTTACCCAGAAACAAAAACAGCTTGTAAATATAGCATTATTGAGTTTTTTGGCAAGAAGTATATGTATTTATTATTAACAGCAACTTTGAAATCGCTGCATCCTAATTTGTTGTGAGACTTATGGTTGCAAACTCCGGTATTTCTTATAAATGTTCTTTGAGCCACTTTTTTCGGAAAATGGCATTTTCTTGGAGCTTCCATCTTCTAAGCCGGCGTGCCATCCGCCTGAAATGACTTCATAACGGTGTGGAATATTATATTTCTTGAGAACTTAAATCGTTTTTTTAACTGAATATGGGCAGCAGAGGGTTTGGAAAATTCAGTTTCTTTTTCTTGGTGAATTTAAATTGAATTTATATTGCGAAAATAAATGGGGCTGTTAACTTAACAGCCCCAAAATAAAATTATGGTCAAGTCCTAAAACGTTTGGGTTATTCTGGCAATGGTCAGTCTGCCCAATTTTGGCGCACCTACAAATTCAATGTGTTGTTCATCTAACAGATTTTGAACAGTTACCGTAAACCTTGTATTTTCAAGCAAGTCATAGCCAACGTTTAGATCAAAGACCCGGTACGAAGGAACATATGTTCCTACAAACGGTGATGACATTCTGAAACCGTCAATCCAGCGGAGTCTTCCATTAATGTTAAGACCTGTGCCCGGGCTGTAATAAGTGAAAGTGAGATTTGCCTTATGCTGGGGAGCGTTTAAGTCAATATCATTCGGCTGGTCAGCTGATTTTTCCCAGAAGATTTTTGATACCCACGAGTAGTTAGCACCAAATTCCCAATTCTGGTTAACGTGATAAGAAAAACCAAACTCGGCGCCAAAGAAATCAATGTCACCGAAATTTCGATAAGTCACCAAAATAGCATTGGGGTCAAACGCTTCATTCGGTGAAACTGTTCCAAACGGAATTGCTGCAGCTTGCCCGAACATACCGATTAATTCATCAACAGCAGAGCCATTGCCATTTCCACTAGCATCAATGACGTTTATGAGATATGCTGAATCTACAGGGTCAAGCCCTGCAACATTGGCTGCTATATCTCCTGTCAAGAAGCCAACCAAAGTAGCCGGATCCAAAAAGACGTTTGGGGTCTCAATTGTTAGCGGGCCAATAAAATCTTTCTTCTTGGTGTAATAGGCGTTGACAGTTAAAGCAAGACGCTTGTTTATAATACCTTTGTAACCCAGTTCTGCAGTCTGAGTAATAGTTGGGTCTATCTGCTTGATATCGGTAATGTCATTCATATCAAATGGAACAAAAGTCTGTAGGTCCGGATCAAATACCAAAAGCGAATTGTTAACACCAGAAACTGTGGGAGAGATCGAATTTTGAACGGCGGTCATCGTATTGGCAATCGTTGTGGGGTCTAGCCCCAGAGCTGTATCAGAGAGAGTTGCCAAAAGTCCTCCCAACACGGCTTGGCTTCCTACAAACCACATGGTATTTGTAAATGTTGGATTATTAAATGGTATGGAACTATTGGAAGGATTAAACGGTGAGTAAAAATCTGGGCCTTCGGCACCTAAACTCCAATTGAAGCCAGTTTCAGGAACACCCTGAACTCTGATGTCAATTCCAATAGGAAAACCTAGTTG
>JACZYS010000072.1 GCA_022570975.1 Candidatus Zixiibacteriota bacterium
GTAAAAAGTGCATCTCAATTTTTATAATTCCGTCCCCTTCGCAGGCTTCACATCTGCCGCCCTTGACATTAAAAGAAAACCTCCCCGGCAGGTAGCCTCTCAATTTTGACTCCGGCAGAGTGGAAAAAAGGTCTCTTATGTGGGTAAAAAGCCCGGTATATGTGGCCGGGTTGGAGCGCGGCGTTCGGCCGATAGGAGACTGGTCAATATCAATAACCTTGTCAATATTTTCTATCCCCTCAATTGATTTGCAGGGAAGAGCCAGTTTACGGCTGTTATAAAAATGACGTGCGAGTGAGCGGTAAAGAGTTTCATTGATGAGCGAAGATTTACCGGAACCGGAAACGCCGGTCACTACGATCAGACAGCCTAAAGGAATTTCTACATCTACTTTTTTTAAGTTGTTGCCGGTAGCACCAATAATTTTTATCATATTCCCGTTGGACTCTCTTCTTTCTTTGGGAACGGCAACTTTTCTTTTTCCGGAAAGAAACTGGCCGGTTATTGATTTTTTACAGCTTCTTATTTGCGAAGGTTTGCCCGATGCAACAATGTAACCTCCATGGATTCCGGCGCCGGGACCCAAGTCTATGACATGGTCGGCAGCTTCTATTGTGTCACGGTCATGCTCCACAACCAAAACGGTGTTGCCGATGTCTCTTAATTCGGTCAATGTCCCCAGCAGTCGGTCATTGTCTCTCTGATGCAACCCAATAGACGGCTCGTCTAAAATATATAACACGCCCACCAACCGGGAACCTATCTGGGTAGCCAGCCTGATTCTCTGAGCTTCCCCGCCTGACAACGTTGATGCTGCGCGGCTTAAGGTGAGATAATCCAGTCCTACATCACACAAAAAACCAAGCCGTTCAACGGTCTCTTTTAAAATTTGTTTGGCTATTAAACTTTGTCTTTTATTTAGTTTTATTTCTTTGAAGAATTTAAAGGTCTGTTTTATAGACATCTCAGTAATTCTGTCGATTGTTTCCCGGTTGATAATTACCGAAAGAGCTTCGGCTTTTAATCTGGCCCCGTGGCAGGAAGGACAGGGGGAGATGGACATATAATTTTCTATCCACTGTCTTACGCCTCCGGACTCAGTCTGTTTGTAACGTCTGTTCAGGTGGGGGATCACCCCTTCAAACCTGGCCTTATATGTACCGGAACCTCTGCCGTTGCCGGACAAATGTTCGTACTTAATTGATATCTCTTCTTTTTTTGAACCATAAAGAATAATCTCCTGATTTTTGGCAGAGAGTTTCTTAAAAGGTGTGAAGAGTTTGAAATTGTAATGATCGGAGACTCCTTTAAGCATGTACCGGTACCAGTTGGACATATTGGTTCCGCCCCATGGGTGGATGGCGCCATCGTTGATGGACAGGCTCCTGTCACGGATGACCTGTTCCGGATTGATTTCCATTTTCTGCCCCAGCCCATCACATGTCTGACAGGCACCAAATGGGGAGTTAAACGAAAAAAGTCTTGGCGATGGCTCTTCATAACTAATGTGACAACTCAAACAGGCAAACTGCTCCGAATATAAAAGATCTTTGCCCTTTATGTTAATCAGCACCGTCCCTTGAGCCATTTTGAGGGCAGTCTCAACAGAGTCGGCCAGCCGCCCTTTTGATTTACTTTTTACAATCAGGCGGTCAACAACAGCTTCTATTGTATGCTTCTTTTTCTTGTCCAATTGAATTTCAGAATCAGTTTCAACAATTTCATCGTCAATTCTCAGACGGACAAACCCTTCCTTTTGGGCTTCGTCAATAATATCTTTATGCTCCCCCTTTTTGCCTCTGACCAAAGGAGCTAAGACCATAAGGCGAGTGCCTTCCTCAAATGTTAAAACAGAGTCAACAATCTGCTCAACTGTTTGCTGGCTGATAGGGTTACCGCATTTTGTACAGTGCTGGACACCGATTCTGGCAAAGAGAAGGCGGAGATAGTCATATATTTCGGTTACTGTTCCAACTGTAGAACGTGGATTTTTTGGCGATCCTTTTTGCTCAATAGAGATTGCCGGAGAAAGACCTTCAATAAAATCAATATCCGGTTTTTCCATTAACCCCAAAAACTGCCTGGCGTATGAAGAAAGAGATTCCACATAACGTCTCTGACCTTCTGCATAAATTGTGTCAAAAGCCAGCGAGCTCTTACCGGAGCCGGAGAGCCCGGTAATGACAGTTAGCGAGTTTCTGGGGATTTTTACATCTATATTTTTGAGATTATGCTCTCTGGCTCCCTTTATAAAAAGGAATTCCTGGTTATTTCTTTTCTGTTTTGACGTCATATTTTCAAGTTTTCTCCACAAAAAGTAACCTTAAATATAACATATTCTTTCTGAGATTAAAGAAGAAAAGTGAGTTCAGAATTAAATTGTGATTATGGGGCGGTACCCCTTTTTCCAGTGCCAAGTTCCGATTTAGAGATGAAAAAAGGGCTACGCCCCTCCTTTGTGGGAGCCATCGCAAAATGGCTTATTGTCAGATTTTCCGCAGCGGCAGAGGGAGAACCGGCCCTCTTTAATCTGTACAGTTCCATCTGGCATGATAATTTCTGCTCTTTCACATTCAATTTTTAGCGAAGCATCTTTATTAACAATGATTCTTACTGTTGCCTTACTCATTTATATTCCCCTTATAATTGCAAATAATTCTCGTTATGTTTTTTGTACGTCAATTGTCACTTCTCCACTGGCGACTGATATTGTTTCCTTTTTTTGCTCTAATATTATTGACCCATCCGAGCTTAAGCCAATTACTTTTCCATCGATTTTTTCATTTCCACTTATAATTCTAACATGCTTGTCCTGTAAATATGAATATTTTTTCAATCTTTTAAGTGAATCACTTAACTGGTTTTTACAATATAGATCATATTCTTTTTCAAAATTTAAAAGAAACGATTTAAGCAGATCTGCCCGGTTGGTTTTTTTTCTCAATACTTTTCTAATGGAGGTGGCCGTTTCTTTTATTTCATCGGGAAAAGAACCCGGAGGCTGGTTTACATTTATTCCTATCCCTACAATGAGGTAATTAATTTTATTTTTTTCCGCTGATAGTTCGGTCAAAATCCCGGAGGTTTTCTTGCCGTTTATGAAAACGTCGTTGGGCCATTTTATTTGTACTTTTCCGGGAAGAAATTCATTGATCGTTTCTGCCAGAGCTAAAGCAGTCATTATTGATATGCCGGGTGCCTTATCCGGAGAAAATCTTGGTTTCAATATAATGGAAAGATAAATTCCACTTCCCGGCGGGGAATGCCAGCTTCTCCCCAGACGGCCCCTGCCTCTGGTTTGCTCATTGGCAGTTATAATTGTGCCGTGGGGAACTTTTGCTTTAGCCATGGCCATTGTTGAGGCGATATCATTGGTGGACTTGACTCTGTTATAAGCCAGAACATTCTGGCCTATAACTTTGGTCTTGAGCTTATATTTTATCTCCGTGTCTGAAAGTATATCAGGTGAAGAAAGAAAATTGAGCGACTTGTCTTTTGAATTAAATTTTAGCTTATATCCCCACTCAGTCAGCAGCTCTGTCGCGCTGGTTATATTTTCAAATTTAACTTTGAATCGTTTTGCAAGAGATTTTTGTGAAAAAAATTTCTTATCATTGTTTCTTATTGTGAGAATAATTTTTTCGGCCAACAATTTAAGTTGAACATGACTCAGCTTTTTTTTCATAAAATAGTCAGGCTAAAATCTGATATCGGTGCAGAGTGGGTTATGGAGCCAACTGAAATAAAATCAACGCCGGTTGATGCTATGGCAGCAGCATTTTCTAAAGTAATCTTACCTGATGCTTCAAGTATGCATTGGCTGTCCAGCCGGCGCGCCAGTGTCACCATTTTCTTGAGCTGTTGTTCTGACTGATTGTCTAAAAGAAGTCTCTTTATTCCGCAAGAAACAGCTTCTTTTAATTCTTTGCTTGTCGTGACTTCAACTTCAATTTGAATATCTTCTGCCGTTTTATCAAACTGCAGCCTGAAGTCTGAGGTTTTCAAATACTCTCCGGCATTTGACACTGCTTTTGTTATTGACCCGGCTGATGCAATATGATTATCTTTTATCAAAATCATATCATATAACCCCATCCGGTGGTTTACGCCGCCTCCATCTTTAACGGCTTGTTTTTCAAGCCCCCTTAATCCGGGAGTAGTTTTGCGGGTATCCAAAATTTTGCATTCATAGTTTTTGATTTCTTTCAAGTAATGATTAGTTTCGCTGGCAATTCCGCTCAAATGTCCCAGAAAATTTAAGGCGGTTCTTTCTGCAATAAAGACGGTCTGATTAAATCCCTTGATTTCAAGGATAATCTCTCCCCTTTGAAATTTATCGCCGTCTTTCTTGAGAACTTTTATTTCGTTGGCGGAATCTACAATTTCAAAAACCATCAAGGCTGGTATCAATCCTGACAATATTCCATCAGATTTGGCCGTAACTATTGCTTCAACAGGCATTGGCTCAAGCGAGGCAAGGGAAGTGATATCCCCCTTTCCAACATCTTCGTTCAAGGCGTTTTTGACTATCTCTTTTAATGAATTTTCGCTTGAAATCATACCAATAAAGAACAACTATGTTGGCAAAAGTCAAATGAGAATTTATATTCATAAAATGAAACTGAAGCTGTTGAAAAAGAGAACCATTGCAATACTTGGCTATGGTTCACAGGGTAGAGCGCTGGGATTAAATTTGAAAGATTCCGGCTGTAATGTTATAATTGGCCTTCCTCCAAAATCAAAATCAAGAAAGATCGCCCGAAATGATAAATTCAAAAATATTACCACCGTTTCAAAAGTGGTTTCAAGGGCTGACATAATCTGTTTTGCCTTTCCGGACCATCTCCATGGCCGGGTCTATGATAAAGATGTTGCTCCAAATTAAAAACGCGGATGTTGTCTCTGGTTTTTGCATGGCTTGTCGGTTCATTTTCAGTTTGTCAAACCACCGTATGAGACCGATGTCATTATGATTGCTCCACACGGTCCCGGTGTCGCCGTTAGAGAAAAATATTTATCCGACCGTTCCATTTCTGCATTTTATTCTGTTAAGCAGAATTTTACTAAAAATGCAAAGCGGCTTATATTTGAACTGGCTGAATCGGCTGGTTTAAAAAAAAAGAAACTAATAAAAATATCTTTTAAAGATGAAGCTATTGGTGATTTGTTTGGCGAGCAGGCTGTTTTGTGTGGCGGAATGGCCTCGCTAATAAAAGCCGGTTTTGATATTCTCAAGAAAAACTCTCATTCAAGCGATAGTGCCTACCTTGAAGTTGCCTTTCAACTTGATCTGATAATTGACCTTATCAAGAAATATGGTATTGAAGGAATGTTTAACAAAATTTCTGTTGCCGCCCGTTATGGTTCGTATTTGAACGGTCGAAAGATTATTGATAAATCAGTTAAAATGAAAATGGAAAAAATTTATGAAGAGATTGACTCCGGCAAGTTTCCACGGAAACTGAATTCGTTGACATCTTCAGACATTAAAACCCTCAACAAAGGAATTTCATCCCTTTCTTCAACAGCCTTTGAGAAGTCTGCAAAGAAATTTGCAGAGTAGTTAATTGAAGTAGCACCAAAGATATTGAGAGCCGTAGTTTTGCTGTTAGGTAAAGTCCTCAAAATATTAAGTTGACTCAATTTCCATTCCCTTTTAGCTTGGCTCTCAATGAAGAAAACTGCCAGAATATTTCTGTTTATTGTAATTATCTCCCTGTTCGCAATTGTTAGTTATTATCTGTATGACACTTTCAGAGAGCGCACTGATGCCGAAAAGCTTGCGGAAATAATTCACCTCGAAGACAGAAGGCTGATAAACACAGCTCTTCTCTCATATTTGAGTGATGGATCAAATATAATCAGAGCAAAAGCTGCTCTGGCAATTGGCAGAATTGGGTCTCCCGAAAGCGGCAGAATTTTATATGACCTGCTTGAGGATAATTCACAGGACGTTGCCGCAAGCGCCATGTTTGCTATTGGCTTAACCAACGAAACAGAATATGCCTCCAAAATTTTGGACGTCGCTTTTGACCTTCCTGCAAAAGTTGGCATGTATGCCGTGGAAGCTGCCGGAAGACTGGCCGACAGCAGCATGACAGATGTGGCCCACCAGCTGGTTCAATTTTTTTCACATCCGGCACCGGAAGTCCGCCAGGCGGCGATGATGGCTCTTTTCAGAGCCGGGGCAAAAAGTAAAGCAGATGACTTAATCAACCACCTGACATCTGGTTTTGAAACAGATGAAGATGCAAAAGTTACCGGCATGTATGTGCTGGCGAGAATGGGAAATATAGAGGCCAAGGAAATTTACATAAGTATGTTATCAGATGCGGATTCCTTTGCAAGAGCCATGGCCCTGAGAGGATTGGGAGCAGTCAAAGATGATGAGGCGATAAATTACCTGGGCATAGCCTTAAATGACAGTGACAGAAAAGTTGTAGCCCAGGCAATTTTTTCGCTCGGTTCAATAAAATCAGCAAAGGCAAAAAACTTGCTCAGTAAGAAAATGGAAACTGAAACAGAAGAAAACCTGTTGATATTATTGTTGAACAGCATGAGTCGTCAGGAAAATGAGTCATCGGTTTTAATTGCAGAGCTACTGATAAATGAAAATATTTCAGATAATATTGTTGCCGCCGCAATAAATTATATCGCTTCCATCAATAGAGAAAAAGCTGTATCACTGATTGATTCTTTGGGCACTGTCGGAGGAAGTTTTGTGAAAGCTGCCTGCGCCGATGCATATGGAAAAGTAGGCACGGAAAAAATCATATCACGACTATCAAGACTCTTTAATGATGAAGATCCGTTGGTGCGTTATAGGGCATTAAGCAATCTCTTTAAGATTGACACTTCAAATTTTGACTTCTATATCAAAACAGCCCTCAACGATAAAGACGAAATTGTTGTTGTTCACGCCATTAATGAAATATCAGAAAAACAATATTTCCAATATCTTCCGGTGATGATGACAATGATCAGTATGGAAGAAGAAGCTTCAATTGAAATAAGAAGATCAATCTTAGAAGCAGTCGAAACATTCCTGAAAGAAAACAATGACGACTCGCTTGCAATGAAAATTCTGATAAACGGAGCGATTGATAAAGAATATATAATTCGTAAAGAAGCTGCCCGGATTTATCGTGAGGTGCTCAAGGATAAACAGGATGATATTATAAGAAGACCGACAACATATATTTCCGAAGGTGAAATTGAAGATGCTATTGAAAAATATACAACCAATCCTTATGCTACAATTTTGACAAGCAAGGGTGAAATTGAAATGGAAATTTATTTTGACAGTGCGCCGTTAACGGCAATGAATTTTATTTCACTGGCTCAGTCTGATTATTATGACGGACTCGGCTTTCACCGTATTGTGCCAAATTTTGTGGTTCAGGGTGGAGATCCCAGAGGAGATGGTTGGGGCGGCCCTGATTATTTTATCAGGTGTGAATACTCTGACGAAAAATATCTACGAGGCACGGTTGGGATTGCCACCTCCGGGAAAGATACCGGCGGCTCACAGTTCTTTTTTACTCTCTCGCCGCAGCCTCATCTGGAAGGTAGGTACACGGTGTTTGGACAGGTTCTCTCCGGCATGGAGGTTGTTGACAACATTGTGCCGGGAGATATTATTGAAGATATTATTATTTTGGAGAATCCTTTTTGAAATTGAAACAAGTTTCACTTTCTATGCTTGTCAGCATCTTTGCTTTTTCTGCTGTGGCTCAAGAAATCAAAACAATTGACTCTGACGCCATTATTCAAAAAGCAATATCGGTTGAAGCTGAGTTAAGAATGAAAATAAAAGATCTGGTTGTTGACGCAGAATATATTGAGGGTAAGCTGGATGATGATGGGAATTTTCAGGAAAAACTAAAATTCACAAAAAGAATATATCGCAAAATTTTTCCCGACACTCTGTGGAAACATGAAGAATTTCTTGAATTTTATGACCAGGGAAAACTTGCCTCTGAAAAAGAGAAAAATAAAGCTGTAAAAAAATGGAAAAAACGAAAAGCCAAGACGGCCAACAAGCATGACCTTATGTTCATGCTGTTTCCTTTTTATGCTGAAAATAAAGAAAAATATAGTTTCAAATATCTTGGGTTAAATGAAAAAAAAGTAAACGGCAGACTCTGTCACCATTTTAAAGTTGAAGCTTTGCTTGAAGAAAAAAGCCTGATTCATGGAGATTATTATATTGAAGCAGAAGGTTTCCACCTGGCCAGAGTTACATTCCGCCCCGCTAAGCTGGTAAAGAAAATGATGTTCAAGCTGCACAAGCTCGACATGGCAATTGATTACAGCCCGCTTACGGAAGAGACCTGGCTTCCGCAAAAATTTGAAATTACAGGTAAAGGAAAAGCAGCTCTCTTTTTTGGAGTTAATTTCGGCGGCTCGGAAATTTTCAGCAATGCTATCATAAACGGCGGAATTGATGACTCTATGTTTGAAAAAACAAGAAAATAATCAGCCTAACTCTTAACATAATTTCAGATTCAAATAATCCCTTGCGGAACATAATTTTCATCTCTATTTTTTGTCGTTTGCTATAGCCTTAAACAAATTTTTTGACAGAAACTGAATAATAGAGGTAAGAAGATGAGATTTGAAATTGAAAGATCAGCCACCGAGAAATTGATAATCGAGAAAACTGAATTCAAAGGGAGAGAGTTGATTACTCTCAGAATTTATTTCCTTTCCAAAGATGAAGAGTGGCTTCCAACCAAAAAAGGGGTGACTGTTAAAGTTGAGCAGATTGGCGAGCTAATGGATGCCTTAAACAGTATTAAAGCATCTCTTTAAGCCGTATCATCGAGAAAAAAATGTTAGTATTCTCAAATGATAAAGTGAGACTGGCCCGGCACTTTGACTCAGACCGGGTTCTATTTGCATATCATTTGGGGGATTTGGATGATTTCTATTTTCCTTATTGTCAGTGGGCGGTTTCTTATCACCAAGTGAGAGCCAAAATTGATGAAGTGATTTTAACTTACACTGGCGGTGAAATTCCCTCAGTTATTGCGTTTGGCCTGAAAGAAAATTTTAATGACCTGCTTGAAGAACAGCTTGATTTACTTCCAGACAAATTTTTTGCTCATTTTTTTGAAAGCTCAAGAGATGTTTTCAAAAAAAAATACAAAGAAAAAAAGCTTGGCACATTTTATAAGATGAATCTCTCCGTAAGTGATTATTCAGAAAAGTCTGAGAATGAAAAAGAAGAATTCAATTATATGGTTTTAGGCAACTCTCATCACAAACAACTCAAAACATTTTACACACTTGCATATCCACAGAACTATTATACCAGGCGGATGCTTGAAACCAAAAAATATTTTGCAAAGGTTGAAAAAAATGAAATACTTGCCGTAACCGGAATTCATGTTTATTCAGAAAAATATAAGATTGCCGTTTTAGGAAATATCGCTACCCACCCTGAATTTAGAAATAAAGGATTTGCAAAAAAACTAGCCAGTTTGTTGATTAAAGATTTGTCTAAGACAGTAGATTTGATCTGCCTTAATGTAAAAGCAGACAACCAACCTGCGATTAGCTGCTATGAAAAACTTGGTTTCAAGAAGACGCATGAATATGAAGAATCATATTTTGAATTGGACCCTTCTGTAAGTATAACCATAGAGTCTGAAACAAATAAAACAAAAGACGATTCATTAAGAAATTATGGTGACAGAGTTTAACAAATTATTAACCTGTAAAGAGGTCAAAAATGTTCCCGAGCATGCTACTGTCTGCCTTAAAGACTTCCGTATAGCGACATTTCTCACAAGTAACAGTTGAAAAACGGGCACCCTGGACATCAAATATTTTTGACCAGAATCCGCCTGCGGCTCTGAACTCTCCGGTTTCATATAAATTGTGCGAGCATTTGGGGCATCGATAATTGAGATTCTGCATTAGTGATCCTCTCTTTACCGATATACTCTCAAGTTCAATTATTATTCAATTTAAGTTCTGTTAGTTTTTGATTTGAAATCTGCAATTGCCGCCCTGATAGCGTCCGGTGCCAGATTGGAGCAACTCATTTTTTCCTCCGGTAAACCGTCCAGTGCGTCAGCAACATCCTGACGGCTCAATTTTTCAGCTTCTGATAGCTTCTTTCCTTTTACTAAAACAGAAGCTATGGAACTTGAGGCAATGGCTGCGGCACAGCCAAAAGTCTTATATTTGATATCAACCAATATATCATCTTCAACCATAATGTAAATTTTCATTACATCGCCGCAGGCCGGATTACCGACCGAGCCAACTCCGCTCGGGTTAGCAAATTCACCTGTATTACGAGGGTTTCGAAAATGCTCCATGACAGTTTTGTTGTACATAAGGCAAATATTATAAGATAATTACCCAAAATCCAACAGTTATTTCTGAGTAGATTTTCTAAAGAG
>JACZYS010000073.1:0-7648 GCA_022570975.1 Candidatus Zixiibacteriota bacterium
AGTCTCATTACCGGCTTCTGATTTACAAAGAAAATTTTATTCCCGGCCATTTTTACGGTTTCATGAACAGAAGATAATGGCAGGACAAAGACTTCGTCTTTGACTTCTACCAGAATTCCCTGAATAATTGCCAGAGTAAGCGGCAGCTTAATTATTAAAGTTGTGCCGACATCTATTTCTGAATCAAGTTCAATTATTCCATTAAGTTTTTCAATATTTGTACGAACAACGTCCATACCGACGCCTCTACCGGATACATTTGTTACTTTTTTTGCTGTAGAAAAACCTGCTCCAAATACGAAGTTGAAAATCTCTTTCCGAGACATACTTTCCAGGTCACTCTGACTTACTAATTTATTCTCGAGGGCCTTTGCCTTTATGGCATCAAGATTCAGACCTCTACCATCATCAATAATCTTTAAGACAATATTTGAGCCTTCCTGAGAGGCTTTTAACTGAATGGTTCCTTCTGCCGGTTTTCCTTTTTGGATTCTTTCTTCCGGAGATTCAATTCCGTGGTCACAGGAATTTCTAATGATATGAACCAGCGGGTCGCCAATTTCTTCGATTACGGATTTGTCCAATTCCGTAGATTCACCTGAGATTTCCAGTTTGATCTGTTTTTTGCTTTCACGGGACAAATCCCTGACCAGCCTTGGATATCTGTTGAAAACCTTGCCAATTGGCAGCATTCTCATTTTCATGACGGCCATCTGAAGCTCGGTAGTTATGAAACTAATGGAATTTGAAGCATTGATGACATGCTCAAGATGGTGTTCACCTTCCTGCTCGGAATTTAAAGTATTGAGAGATTGGGCCAAAGAATTTCTACCCAATACAAGTTCACCCATCATATTCATCAAGCTGTCCAGACGTTCAACATCAACTCTAATTGTTTGGTCAGCGACGCTTTTCTTTGGAGGTGCTGTTGGACTTGCCGTGTCTACTTTTTCCAATGTTGATTTGGAATCTGTATTTGCAGGAGAGACCGGGACATTTCTTTCGGCAAGAAGTCTTTCAAGTTCTTTATCTAATTCTTCTTCACTTTTTTTTTCTTTTGGTGGAGATTCTGTTTTTGATTTTGAATCAGATGATGAAGAGACTCCATCATTTTCAAAAGCGGCAATCAGTCTTTCTAAAATGTCGTCAAGATTCAATTCTTCAGTATTGCCATCTCTCACATTTTCCAAGAGAATTTTAAGCAAGTCCAGCCCTTCCAAAAGGAGGTCCATAATCTCCGCAGTTACAGCCATTTCTGCTTTACGGAGCTTATTTAAGATATCCTCCATCTTATGTGAAAGAGTTGTAACCTGGTCAAACCCAAGGAAACTTGACGTTCCTTTGATTGTATGGGCGGCGCGGAAGATTTCGTTGAGGAGATCCGGGTCATCCGGTGATGATTCCAGTTTCACAAAATTACTGTCAAGTGATATTATCAGCTCATCAGCTTCTACTAGGAAATCATCAATGATTTCCTTCATCTCATCTTGTTCAAAATCAATTTCTGAAGACATCATTAATTACTCAATTTTTTGCTTTGTCACTTTGTCAAACATGGTGTCAATTTCACGCTGCTCGGTCTTCTTTTCAAAAAGATCAGCGTGAGGATCGAAGATCCTTATTTTTTTCTCATAGGCTCCTCCTTTTTCAGGGAAGGCTGAAGATGCGTTGAGAGCTTCTACAATATCATTCAGCTTACTTTCGATATCTTCCAGCATTGATGCTGCATGGTCCATCTGCTGAGCAGTAATATCCTGAAATTGAAGCGCATCCATAATAATGTACGCATCGGCTACGTTTATCTCTGATTTGCTTTTCAGTTTTACGACCAGTTCGCAGATTTCGTCATCCTTGCCCTCTTTAGCCAGTTTTTCAATTTCGCCAAGACCACCAGAGATATCCTGCTCTCTTTCCGTAATAGCTTCAACTTTATCAAGCATCTGGTTGGTGGCTACTTCGGTCTGCTCATTAATTTTGTCAAGCTGTTTGGTTGCCTTAGGGACTTTGTTATAGGACTCAGTTATAGAACTGTGCAAGCTTTTGAACTTCTTTACAATCTCATTAAAAGTTTCTGTTAAACTAACAATCTCCAACTGAAACTTATCTTTTATATTATTACTAGTTGTCATTGTGTTTCTCCAAGGTTCTATTTGCTTTGACCGCTTAATACCTGATCAATCTTTTCTTTGAGAGTATCAGGAGTAAATGGCTTAACGATATAATTGTTTACACCAGCTTTGAGAGCTTCTACTATGTCCTCTTTTACTGATCTTGTAGTTACCATCAAAATTGGAAGAGACTTGAACTTGGCATCTTCTCTTAAGTTAGTAACTAAAGTCAATCCATCCATTTCAGGCATGTTCCAATCTGTAATCAAGAAATCAATCGCTTCTGATTTTAGTTTTTCCATTGCCTCTTTACCATCGTTTGCCTCTATTACGTCATCAAATCCAGCCCTTTTGAGAGTATTCACAATGATTCTTCTCATTGTAGGGCTGTCATCGACAGCGAGAATTTTCATGTTGGCCATAACTCCTCCAAAAATGTATTAAATCTAACTGTTTACGCGTATATCCAAATACTTAGATACTTCGCCAAGAAGTACTTCTGCATTAAAGGGTTTTACCAAGTATGAACTTGCCCCAACTTCAAGCCCTCTTTCTTTATCTTTATCGGCACCTTCAGAAGAAAGTATAATCACGGGGATATCTTTATATTGCTCATTTTCTCTAAGAGTTGAAATGAACATATAGCCATCCATATTGGGCATATTTAAATCCGTAATTATCAGGTCAACAGATTCTTCCAGGTTTGATATTTTCTCAATGGCATCCATTCCATCGCAGGCGCTTACTACCGTAAAGCCGCTTTTCTTAAGTGAAAAAGCGACAAACTTGAGCACTGTCGGCGAATCATCAACTATCATTATTTTTTCTGACATATCTTATATCCCTTTTTGAGATCTATCTTAATTCTTAACCGTCATCGGTTTTATTTTGCTCAAAAGAGCCATTGCTCTTTTGGCTCCGTCCTTATTACTATTTGTAATCGCCGAAGGTGTGTGCTCGTGCAGTTCTTTTGTAGAAGTTGTTTCAACTTTTGCGGTTGCTGAAATGGGTTCTTTGTAATAAACGAGGGCGTTCTTGAAATATACCAATTTGAATGCTTTTGATACACCATGCATAGTTTCTGAATGGCCGATATAAAAATATCCACCCGGGTTTAAGGCATTGAAGAAACCTCTAACAATCTGTTTTTTGACCTCTGATGAAAAATAAATCATCACATTTCTACAGAAAACGACATCAAACTTGCCATTCATTGCTAATCTTCTTGGCTCATTTAAATTCATCAGCGAAAATTTGATTAATGATTTCAATTCCGGTTTTACTTTCCAGAATTCACCTTTCTCAACAAAATATTTCTTGAGAATCTCCGGTTTCATGTTTCGTAAAGTGTTTCCTTTATATTCCCCTGCCCGAGCTGTGTGGAGAACCTGTTCTGAGATGTCATTGGCAATTATCTCTATTGTCCAATCTGGTCTTCCTGCTAACGCTTCCAAAAGGAGTATGCCCAAAGTATATGGTTCTTCACCGGTTGAACAACCCGCCGACCATATTCTAAAATTCTTGGGCTCATTGTTCTTTTCTTTTTTATTTACCAATTTTGGAATCAACTCTTCGGAGAACGACAAAAGTTGAGGTTCGTTTCTGTAGAAACTGGTTTCATTAGTGGTAATTTGAACCATGAGCTTGTTGAATTCTTTCATGGACTTATCATATTTTACATAAAAGAAATAATCTTTGTAGTCTGAAATTTGCAGCTCTTCCATTCTTTTGTGGAGGCGATTTTTTAACAGATAAACCTTGTTGTCTGCAAAAAGTATTCCGCATTTCTCATGAATATAATCTCTAAACATTTCAAATTCATTTGTGGTCATATTTTAGAGCCCTGAAGATTCTTTTCGAAGTTTGAGATTGATTTCATATTACATAGCACCTTTTTCGCCAATCTGAGATTGTACTGATTTGTATAATTTATTGATGTTGAACGGCTTGATTATATAATCTGCCACCTTGCATCTGATTGCATCAATTGCAGTTTCAAGCGAAGGGTAACCGGTCATGATCACTACCGGCATATCCGGATGATTTTCTCTTAACTGGTTTGTCAATTCAATCCCACCCATTTCAGGCATTTTTAAGTCTGTTAGGACAAGATCAAAATGTTTTTCGCTTAAAAGTTTCAACGCTTTAACTCCACTTTCGGCTACAGTAATATTCCAACCCTGCCCCTGGAAGAAATCATACAACAGATCTCTTATGAGCAGCTCATCATCAACGACCAGAATAGAAGGATTTGTCATCATATTATTCTTTCAATTTCTTAAAAGATTCGTTTGCGATTTCTGAAATATCATTATTGTTACTTAAGAGAAACTTTTCAATTTGAGGTAATGCTCGTTTGCAGTTCATTGCAGTAAGAGCTTTGATTGCCGCAATTTTTACTATATCCTGTTCATGATTTAAAAATGGCAAAATCAAATCAGCATGGTCTTCATTCTTGAAGTCACCAATTGC
The DNA here is from genome assembly GCA_022570975.1 of Candidatus Zixiibacteriota bacterium. GTDB lineage: Bacteria > Zixibacteria > MSB-5A5 > GN15 > FEB-12 > JACZYS01. The sequence goes on from JACZYS010000073.1 coordinate 4,581, forward strand.
TGAAACGGTGTGATAGACTACCCACATATCCGGGTCATCAAGCATATATTTGATATCTTCAACAGCATCTTCACGGCGAAGACATACTAAAGCTGTGACCACTGCTTTTCTTACGGCGCTGTCTTCGTCATTTAATACACCTTTGAGTGAGCTGACAATCGATTCATCGCCGATTCTTGCGATAGAGACAACCGATGATTTTCTAATCTCCGGGTCGGGATTATTTAATCCCAATTTAAGCGGTTCAATGGCTGAATTGTCACCAACAAATGCCAGCGCCTGTATAGCAAGTTTTTGACGAATTTCGTCCCCTTCAAAAAGGATTTTGTAGAATTCCTTGGAGATTTTTTCGCCGCCGACTACTACCATTGCTCCAACAGCCGCCGAGCGGACATCCACATAGGGATCATATAAACCGGGTAAGAGGATATCAATATCATCTTCGCTGCAGAGCCATCCTATTGCCGCAAATGCTGCCGCACGGACATGACCGTTTTCATCTTTCGCTAATTCTTTTAAAGTATTGATGCCATCAGTGTATCCGGAATTTCCGAGGAGATGAGCGATTTTTGTTCTAATTCTTTCATCCGTATCATTCGCCAATGGGACCAGTTTCTTTGCCAGCTCTTGGTCAATATATTGACGAAAAATTTCCATTGTAAGGAGTTTTGTCTCTGTTGTCAGAGAATCAAAATTGCCAAGGATGTAATTACAAACCGACGGACCCACCTGACTTAAAGAATCAATTATCTGATTTCTAAAGCTTTCATCTGCTGAATCAATGACATCCAGCAAGCCCATTATGACATCAGAGCCATACCAGTTTTTGAGTCTGACCAATGTAAACTCTGTTATTTTCTTATCTTTATTCTTGATTCCATCAAAGAGAAAAGGAGCAAAAGTATCCATGGGGATATCAAAATCAATTTTCCCTTCGGTGGTCAGATAAATCTCCACCACCGCTTTGAAAGCGGCCCCTGCAAAAGCTTTGTCTTTGCTATTCATAATTGGAACGAGTTTTTTAATAGCCTCAGCATCACCTATTGTTCCGAGTGCTTCAATAGCTGCATACTGAACCATGGGGTCATCTGATGAGATATAATTATATAGATGCTCCAGTGCCGAGCTGTCACCAATTTTGCCGAGTGCTTCTATTGCAGGGAGACGTGATTCTTCAATCTTATCATAAACGGCAACTAATGCAGGGATGGCCTTTTTGTTACCAATTTCTCCCAAAGCTTCGGCAGCACTGCAAACAACGTTAATATTTTCGTCCCACAATTTTTGACAGAGCGCATCAACAGCCTGCTTATCTTTTATCAATCCCAGGACATCGACCACAAATTTTCTGACATCACTATCTTCGTCATCAATTTCAGAAATCAGGTATGGAACTGTTTCCGGTCCAATTTTCACCAGAATCTCTGCAGCCAAGTTGCGAGTAGCGATATCTTCATTTCCCATAAAATTGATTAGCAGCTGGGCGGCAGTACTTCCATGTGATTTGGCAAGTAAATCAGCAGCTATCTCTCTAATTCCCGGGTCCGGATCTTCAATCGACATCACCAAACCGGCTATAGCCTCATCAGTTTGATAATTCCCCAATTCTTTGACAGCACTTTCCCTGTCAATATATTCTTCCGATTGAAGAAGTAGCAGCTGTTCATTAATATGGTCAATGGCCGAACTCATATGGTCCTTTCAATATTCAGACTTTTGAGGATTCCGTTTGAAATGATTCTATGGCTTCTTTTTCTGAATCATAAATTTCAAAGATGTGAGAAAGCTGTGTAATTTCAAAAATCTCTTTTACATAACTTTCCATATCAGAAAGCGTTAATCTGCCTTTGTTCAACCTGATTTCTTTCATGACAGAAACCAAAGAACCAAGTCCGCTGCTGTTGATGAATTCAACTTTTTCTAAGTTGATGTGAACCGAGCTCTTATTGTTGGCGAAAATATTCTTTACTGCTTCTTTCAAGGCTCCGCCACTTGCCAGATCCAATCTTCCTTTTAATTCAAGGATACTGACATTTCCTTCTTCTCTTTTTAAAATCTCCATATCTAACTCCTAAATGGTTTATAATTCTCTCAGTTGCGGTACTTGGGCCAGATCAAATGTTATACTGATTTTCAAGCCCCCGTTTCGTTCTTCTTCATATTTCACTTCCGAAGAAAAATGCTCTATTAAGTTTATCCCTCTTCCAGATTCGGCATGCATTCCCGGAGACTGCCTGCTCTTGATTTTTTTTATTCCGTCAATTCCTTCGTCAATTATATCGGCGGTCAGCGAGTTTTCGTTAACATTAATGTTAACCGCTATTAGTTTTGAACAATCAAATTTGTTACCGTGCACTAAAGCATTGTTGAATGCTTCAGAAACTGACATCAAGATTGAGAATACCTTTTTTGCGGACATCTTTTGTCCTTTTAGAAAGCTGCCAAAATCATCCTCAAAAAGTTTTACCGATTCAATCTCAGATGAGTATTTTTTGTCAAAATTTCCCATTTATCTCACTCTTATTTGCATGATAGTAAAATCATCAATATGGTCATCGGAACACCCGACCGAATAACTATCTATAATTTCTTTTGACTTTTTGCAGAATTCACCCGGAGAGAGGGTAATGTTTGATTCGAACAGTTCGGCAACTTTTTCCCTTCCAAATATATTCCCACTCCTGTCAGCAGCTTCAGTTAAACCGTCAGTAAAGAGAAGGACTTTGTCACCCGGTGATATTTTTCTTTCCCCTTCCTTAAAAGGAATTCCCGAAAACTGCCCAATAATTGTCCCTCCATCTTTCAGTTCCTCGACCTTACTTTCTTTCGCATCCCAGAAGAGTGCCGGCACATGTCCGGCATTGGTGTATGTAACTTTTTTGTTATAAAGATCAAACTTGCAGAAGAACAGAGTTATAAACATATCTCTTTCTTTGATAATTCCTCCGGCAAGAATTTCATTTACCATCGCAGCCAGTTCAGACACAGAAATATTATGTTCTAGCTGCTGGAGCCCAAAAAGGACTGCCCTTTCTGCTTATGCCCTTGTTGATATCACTATTCGGGGA
>JACZYS010000073.1:7658-8946 GCA_022570975.1 Candidatus Zixiibacteriota bacterium
GCAGCTATTGTAGATTTGATTACACCGGCTGCCGCCGACATGACCAATGCTGCCGGAAGACCTTTGCTTGAGACATCGCCAATTATCGCAAAGAATTCCGTCTTACTTATCTTTATTACATCATAAAAGTCTCCGCTAACTTCTTGTGCGGGGACAAAGGTTGCGCCGATTTCAATGTTTTGTACTATATCAATATTTGAAGGGAGTATTGTTTCCTGTACTTCTCTTGCAACTTTCATCTCCTGCTCAATTTTTTGCTGCTCAAGTTGTTCTTTCATCAGCTCTGAGTTATCTAATGCCACGGCCACAAAGCTCAGGAGCATTTCAAGAAGTTCCCGGTCTTCTTTAGTGTAGTTGCTTTCATCAGATTTATTTATAATAATAAGTACGCCATAACTTTTCTTGGAAGTCTTAATTGGGACGGCGAGAATTGTATTTATCAAAAGACCTTCGGGGCTTTTCAAGCCCATGTCAGAGAGTAACATCGATTCTTTTGACTCAAAACATTCACCGGCAATATTCGAATGGCTCTCAAAATCCAGAGACTTGACAAAATTTTCGTTTATGCCCCAGGAAATTTTTGAAATTAATTCCCCTGATTCTTCTAAGAGAATAGTTCCAACCTCACCATGTACCAGCCTGAGCGACATATCCATCACAACTGACAGGACCTTTTTAATCTCATGGATTGAGGTAATGACAGTTCCCATTGTTGCCAGATCCTGAAGTTCTGATGTTTTTCGCTGGAGCGATGCCTCTAACTGGTGAATTTCTGAGATGTAATCAGTTGACGTTGACATTCTCTAATTGTCGTCATATCAAGAGATTATGTTACACGGCTGTGACCAAGAATGTCATAATGACGCAATTAGATGTAGACCGCATTATGAATGTAAATCCGGCTAAGTGGTATAAATCGTTGGCGAATAGAACGTTAAAGAAGATAGAAGGATTTGACAAATCGTCCCGAGGCCGTTATTTTCGCTGGAATTTTAGCCTGAATGGGACGCCGATAAACCCAAATTTTTCACGAATCTGATTGGAAAGGTAACTGATGTATGTCTTTGCAATAAATTTTGGCTGATTGGTAAAAAATATAAAAGTGGGCGGCTGGATTTCTGATTGAGTGACATAAAAAAACTTTATCTGCTTACCCTGCTTTGACGGCGGGTGCTGTTTGTTGACGGCCTCTTCCAAAAACTTATTTAACTCAGGAGTCGGAATTTTTTTACATGACTCCTGATATACTCGGTCAACAAGTGTCAATACTTTTTCAACTTTATTCACA
>JACZYS010000073.1:8956-10387 GCA_022570975.1 Candidatus Zixiibacteriota bacterium
TTTTCAACTCTCTGGCCGGTTAAAGCCGAAGTGTAAATCAATGGCAAATAATTGAATTTTGCCAGCGTGGATTTTATCTCTTTGGTGAACCTGTCAGCGGTGAGTGAATCTTTTTCTACCAAGTCCCATTTATTTACAACCAGCACAGCAGCTTTTCTTTTGGTCAGAACCTGGGTTAATACTCTCTGATCCTGAGTCATGATACCTTCCTGAGCATCAATAAGAATTACGGCGACATCGCATCCGTCAATTGCTCTTGAGGTTCTTAACGTAGTATAAAATTCTATATTTTCGTGTACTTTATATTTTCTCCGCAACCCAGCTGTATCTATGAGAACATATTTTTTGTCGTTAAATTCAAAGCGAGTGTCAACAGCATCGCGAGTCGTTCCGGGAATTGGCGTCACCAATAAGCGCGTGTCTCCGATTAACATATTGATAAACGATGACTTCCCGACATTTGGTCGGCCGACCAAAGCTACTCTGACAGCATCTTCTTCTTCCGGTTCATCTTGTTCCGGAAGGTGATCAACAACAATATCAAGAAGCTCGCCGATACCCCGTCCTGACAAAGCGGAAACCGGAACGGCTTCCCCAAGACCTAATTTCATAAATTCGTAAACTTGGTTTTCAAGCTCTTCGGTATCGGCTTTGTTGGCGACAAGAATTGTCTGCTTGCCGGATTTGCTTAACTGGCGGGCGATGTCACGGTCAACATCATCAACTCCGGTCTGACAATCAACCAAAAACATAACCAGATCCGATTCATAAATTGCAAATTGTGACTGGTCGGCAATTAGTTGATCCATCATCTTTTTTGAGCCGGTATCAATTCCGCCGGTATCCACCAACCTGAAATGTTTTCCCACCCAGTCGGCATCGGCATAGTTGCGGTCTCTGGTGACTCCGGGAGTCTCTTCCACAACGGCAAATCTTCGGCGAAGGATTCTATTAAATAGCGAGGACTTGCCCACGTTTGGGCGTCCGATAATTGCAACTGTTGGAAGAATCATTTTGGTATATTTCTTTGAGTGTTTCGGCAAGATTGTACTGGCCGATCAAAACCGGTTTGCCTAAAGCAGTCTCAAACTGTGAGAAAGATAAGTTATCCAAAAAGAGGTTATCATTATTGAGGCAGTTGGGCGGAAGAACAAGGGTGTCAAACTCATCTTTTTTCATCCTTGCCGTTCTCAGCAAATCCTGTCCGGTCAAAAGACCGGATACGGTTACGGATTCTCCCCAGAACCTGTTTTTCACCATATGTAATTGAACATTCAAGCCTAACTCATTATTGATATAAGGCATAATTTCTGAACTAAAATACGGATAGGCAGAATTGCCGGTTAAGAACAGGACTCTCTTTTTTGATTTCAAATTTTTGAACCGGCTGCGTCTTTTGTTGAACATATAGATGAACTCACGCATCATGCC
>JACZYS010000283.1 GCA_022570975.1 Candidatus Zixiibacteriota bacterium
TACTTCTCTTTTGTCCGGTATAGCGTCTATTTTGAAACTGCCAATGGTGCCGGAAAAATTCTTTGGTCTTCCTTTTTGAGGCAGGGGCTTAACGTTTACTCGGAGAGTTTTTGATGACGCAGAAATCTGCAAGCCTCTTCCAAAAACATCCCCCAGCATATCAAACGGATCCCTGTATCTCTTGGAACGGTCAGCAACAGTTGCCCTGATTGTTGCTTTGCCAATTGTTAAATCACCCACCTGCGTTGGAAAAAGAGCATACTTTCTTTCGATGACTTTATATTTTCTTTTACCAATCACCTGATAATAAGGTGCTTTGTTCCCCAGAATCTCTGTCCAGAATCCGGTTGTAGTTGGCTCAGTTAATTCCGGGCTTCCGTAATATTGAACGGCAATATAAAATTTTAAGGTCAGGGTGACCTGTTCATTGACATATGGTTTTTTCTTATCAACCGAGGCCTCGAGAAAATAATCTTTTGCTCTTCCGCTTGAGCTTTTTAAGCGGTCTTCAAGAATTTTTGAGACTGATGTCCCTTTGCTTAAAACCTCAAGCTCAACTTTATTCCCTCTGTATCTTCTGTTCTTGTAAACAACTGATATCTGCTCTATTGGGAATCTTCCCGGTTTGCCGGGAATAAGTATATACCGGTATGTAACCGATGCTGAAATTTTTCCATTGCTTATGGATATATTGGTTGAAGTGCCCTGAGAATAAATTTCAAACATGGGCAGGGTCGGTATTTTTGGAGCCGGAAGATTTTGTGATTCTCCGATAACTTTAACAATAAGAGTCGCCTGTTCATTTAAACCAATTGTATCCCTGTCCAGAGATACTGAAACTGTAATCTCTTCCGCAAGGACAGCAGAAAATCCGACCAGGAGCATGAAAAACAGAAATAATGTAATTTTTGAGACAGAGAATTTCATATATTATGTTTACCAGTCTTTTCCGGAATAGTTTCCACCTCTTATATCTCTTTTTATCTTTTTCTGAATATCCTGCTCATCTTTGAGAGCGTTTAAAATTCGTTCAGCATCCTCTTTGGTCATCTCTTTTTTGATTTCTTTTGGCTGCTGTTTCTCTTTCTTTTGATCCCCTTGCTCTTCTTGTTTTTCCTGTTGGTCTTGCTCCTGCTGACCTTGCTGATCCTCTTCTTTCTGATCTTGCTGCTGGTCTTTGTTTTCTTTATCCTGCTCATCTTGCTGTTTTTGTTGGTCTTGCTGTTGTTGATCGTCCTGATTTTGCTGTTCGGGTTTTATCTGTTCTTTTAATCTTTTTCTTGAGAGCTCAAGATTATACTTGGCATTCATGTCATCCGGGTTCAGCTCCAGTGATTTTTCATAGCTCTTGATGGCGTTCTGGTAATCTTCCATCCTGAAATATGTATTCCCCAAATTATAGTGGGTCGCAGTTTGAATGTCTGGCTCGGTTGAATTCAAGGCTTTGTTGTACAACTCAATTGCTTCTTCATATTTCCCGCTATTGTGAAGTGCTCCGGCAATATTGTAATTGAGCTCGGGAGATTCCGGCAATTCACTTTCTGCATTGCGATAAAACTCAATCGCCTGTGTGTAATCTTTGGCATTGAAAGAGATATTTCCCTTTTTCACTAAATTTACCGGGTCATCTTTTGCCGAAACCGACAAAGAACAAAAGATAAAACCAATTAAACATATTATCGGCAATTTATATGGCATCTTTTACACTCACGGGTATTAGTTTTCTTTCCGACATAAAGAATTCAATTAAGAGCAAAATTAAAACAAAAAACATTGGGATTTGAAAACGATCATCATAGCGCGTGACTTGCGTCCCTTCCAGCTCTTTTTTCTCCATTTTGGAGATTTCTGCAAATATTTTATCTAGTTCAATCTCCCCGGCGGTAGCATGATAATATTTACCTCCGGTTTCCAGCGATATTTTCTTAAGCGTGGTTTCATCTAATTTAGAAATTATTATTTCTGATATCAATAATAATAAAGCAGGTATCAGCATATACAAAAAGAGTTCTTACCATCTAACCTTACTCACCAGATTGTGCATGGGGATCTTAAGATTTC
>JACZYS010000074.1:0-2972 GCA_022570975.1 Candidatus Zixiibacteriota bacterium
GCGAGGCCAACGCCAAATATATACGAGACTACACTTATGCAAGAAACAGGGTTTTTGATCTCGCCTATCAAGAATCTGTATTGGGATATAAAGATGACTTTCAAAAGGGAGATAAGGTAGTTAGGCTCTATATATATGAGGAAGTGCTGGATAATTCCGCACCGGATGCTTCTTCCACAATATTTGATGCTCATATTTATGTTGACCCCAACGATACCGCGTTTGCCAAAATTGAATCAGAAAAAATAAGGGTGAAAAAAGTCGATGAGCTGACATATAACTGGGATGAAGTGGATAGAGTGACCGGTATTCCATATGTAGTGTTCAACCGCTCAATGACCCAAAGCAGGGGAATTAGTTATTACATGGAGATTGAAAAATCGGGAACCGGAGCAAAAATAATTATCGGAGATGTTTCACAGTCTCAACCCGGAGACTCCCTTTTCTTAAAACTGCTGTATAAGTCAGCCAGAGAAGCAAACCCGGCAGATTATTCATGGCAACTCATGTGGCGCAACGTATATTCCATGCCGAGAGGAATTAATGTAGAAGATATGGAGTTGAAGATTTTTAAAGGTGTCGCCGGAACCGAGCGGTCATCCTCTCAAAATCTCGATGTTCAGGAAACAGGACCACAATCTCCGCTTTATTTACAAATTTTGGGGCTTGACCAGTATAATACTTCAAATATTAAGAAACCGGACAATAAAGTTGATGAACGTTCAGAGATATTCCGGTCAGATTGGGGATTGCTAATTTTTCCGAGCAGAACTCCCTTTGATACTGACACCACCTTTGGCGGCTTTCCAATTCTCACCGACAAAATCCCGGAGTTGTATAATACCAGATCAAGAGACCTAAACTCTGCTCAGGCAAGTCAGTATTATATTCAAATTACAACCAAATCTCGCGGTTCAATTATAAGCCTTAAACGTGTAAATATTATTGCCGGCTCTGAGAGAGTAATGCTCAACGGCAGACAGCTGACCAAAGGTACCGACTATAATATTTCTTATGAGATTGGCCAGGTTACCTTGTTAAATGAAGAGGCACTTGATCCCAACTCAGATCTTACCATTGATTTTGAATATGCACCCTTTCTATCACTGCAGAAGAAAACTTTGTTAGGAACACGCCTGGAATACCAATGGAGCCAGAATCTGAAATTTGGCACAACCTGGCTACACAAATCCGACAAAGCACAAAACAGGAAACCCAAAGTTGGGCAGGAGACGGCCACCATGACCGTTCTGGATATTGATGCCAGCTGGAAAGTTCAGCCAAATTTTTTGACCAAAGCTGTAAACGCTCTCCCGCTCATAACAACCGATGCACCCTCAAAATTGAACATTAGCGGAGAAATTGCACGGTCAAATCCCAATCCCAATGTTGATAATGTCGCCTATATTGATGACTTTGAATCTGCATTAGAGAAACTTTCGCTGGGAATGTCCAGAACAATCTGGCACCACCCGTCGGTTCCGGTTCAGGTGAAAAACAATGAACAGCAGCTTGGGGTTGAGTACCAGCGAGGAAAAATGATGTGGCATAATCCGGATTTGAGTAATGAGATTGTCAGTGTCAGCGATGTATATGATAGAGAGACCAGGCAGGGAGAAGGTATCTTAAGAATAATGAGGATGATCTTTGAACCAAAAAATCTTAAAATCACCACCGTTAACAATATCACCGACACAGTAGCAACTCGTTCCTGGGGCGGCATCACAAAAAGCGTGCGTTCCACCGTAGATGCAAAAAGGGTTCAGCTTTTTGAATTCAGGGCAAGAATCTCAGATTCCACCAAGGCAATATTGCATTTTGATTTTGGTGAAATTCATGAAGACTTAGAATATTATACCAATCATCCTGGTGCGGCTTTCGCCGAGAGCAGAATAAATAATAACGCCAATCAGGGTAACGATATTTCGCCGGAAGAAGATGTTGGCTTAGACGGGCTTTTAAATTCTCTGGAAGAGGGATATGACCCTGACACCCTGCCTGATCCCAGTGGTGATAACTGGTATTTTCTCGGTGATGGGGAGTGCCCCCTTCCGCCAGACTCATGTGCCTTGTTTGACAACCCGGATTACCCGGACTGGAGAAATCCAAAATACCGCTATCGCTGGTTAAACGGTACCGAAGGAAATTTTAATGACCCTCCCGTTCAGGGAAAAGGTGATAAAGAATCACTTTATGGCAGCTTTAATGAAAAAAATATTTATTTCTCTTATGAAATCAATCTGGATATTGATTCATTAAACAATCAAAATGATGTTATTGTCGGGCCGGATCGAAATGGATGGAAAACATACCAAATTTCTATTAAAGACATAGATAAGCTTAACAATTACGAAGAAATCACAAATGGCGGAATTTCTCCCCAATGGAATAATATTAGTCATGCCAGAGTATGGATTGAAACTGATGAAACCCAGACGGACACCATCAGCATTGAAATTGCCAATTGGTATTTTGTTCAATCAAACTGGCTGGACACGGTTAAGATTGCCACCGGTTCAAGCAGAACCTCAAGGGTTACGGTTGCTTCCTTAAGCACCGAGGATGACTCCTCTTTTGTTGCTCCGCCGGGTGTGGAAGCATATACTGACCCAACATATAATATTACCGAACCGCAAAGGGGATTGCTTTTTAAGTTTGATTCCCTCAATTATATTGACACTCTCATTGCCATAAAAGAACTGGTCAATGTTCATTCATATTCCGGATACAAAAAGATGAAGATGTATGTCAACGTTGATGAGCTGGTAACTGACGGACAGGAAGTTGAATTTTTCTTCAGAATGGGAAGCAACGAACGCAATTATTATGAACATAAATCTGTCTTAATTTTTGGTCAACAGTGGGATACCAGAAATTGGGTTGATATTGACTTTCAAGAGTTAACCGCTCTTAAAGATTCAGTACTTCGCACCGGTGTCAAGCCCAATGAGATTAATGTATCAAATGACAAA
>JACZYS010000074.1:2982-9397 GCA_022570975.1 Candidatus Zixiibacteriota bacterium
GAATGAAATAAGATATTTTGCTGTCGGCGTCAGAAATCTGTTTACCGGAGTTGATACTTTAGTTTCAAACAGGGACAAATACAGTTCAGGTAAAATCTGGTTAGATGAATTAAGACTGGTTGACGTTAGGCGTGATGTCGGGCAGGCGGCAAGAATCTCTGCCAATGGTAACATGGCCGACTTGATAATCTATAATTTTACATATCAGTCAAAAGACCCATATTTCAGAGGAATTTCAGCGGCAACCAGAGGCGGCTCCAATAACAATCTCGGCAGTGGAAAAACAGAAACTTCATATGGCTATGGACTGACTTTTAATTTTCACAAACTTTTGCCCAAAGTATGGGGAGCAAGAATCCCAATTAGATACAATTATACAAGGAGAACCTTAATCCCTCTCCTAAGAAACGGAACCGATATTGTTCTCCCAGATAATATCAGGGAACAGGAAAAAAATGATCTGGAGTCTGTTTCATTAGGTGTAAACGGTATTTCATTTAATCATAAGGGAAATAATCTGCTCTTTAAGCTCTTCCTAAATCGCTTAACCAGCACATCCTTCTCATATGGAAGAACAAAACAATATTCGGTGACAACTCCTTTTCGATATGGTGAAAATTTCTCTTTCAGATCGGGAATAAGACTGGGAATGCAGAAACCTCCATCAATTCCTATCTTTGCCTGGACAAAATCAATTCCATTATTGAAAAAAATGTCAGCTTCAAGATTATTCTTATATCCAAATCAATGGAACATCTCCGGAGACTATTCACGAAACTTGAGTATTGTGGATGATATCAGTTTTAATAGAAGTTCAAATATCAGCAGAAGCTTAAATGGAAATGTTGAACTATCATTTAAAATATTTGAAAACTTATCAGCTAACTTGAGATACAGAACTTCCCGAGACCTAAGTGATCTCAACTTAGTCCGGTGGTCGGTGAATGATCCCAAAATTGGGCAAGAGACAAGATATGTTCATAATTTCAGTGGAAATTATGATCCCAAGCTCTTTAAATTTGTGACTACCAGCATAAATTATCGGGCTGACTACTCAGAAAATTACGACAAATCCTTTGAATCATTTCGCTCTGTTTTATCAAGAAGCTGGGGAGTATCAGGCAGTTTTGACCATAAAAAACTTCTTTCAGGTGGCACTGTCAGTTCTGCCCGGAGAAGGTTTAAGGGTGGCAAAAGCAACAGAGAGAAAGCAGAAGAAAACTTAAAAAAAGGGAAAGAGAAAGAGAAGAAAAAGTCCGGGAAGTCTTTCTTAAGTAAGCCGGTCTCAATTTTAAAAAAACTTACCAACTGGATTAACCCCTTCACCTATAAATATAACCGAGGCTTTAATAACTCAATTCCGGGAATTATAAAACGTCCGGGTTGGAGATATCAGTTTGGTTTAATTCTGGAGCCTGATATTGGAAGTCTGGGTAAAACTAATAGGCAGCCCTCTGCAAATGAAACTGAAACTTATTCAGTCTCTTCCGGCTTTGTCCTTTTTGGTGGTGTCAGAACCGATATCTCATACAGAAAGAACATTTCACAAGACCTTATCAGTCAGGGAGACAAATATAAACTTGTTAATACCAGTTGGCCGGAACTCAATATTAGAATATCAAAATTCAAATCGCTTCCCCTGATAAGAAAATATGTGAACAAGTTCATTGGTGTCTTCTCTCCCAGAACCGGATACACCCGTAGTAATCGTTCAAAATTTATTGTCAATTATAACCAGAGTGGAAAGGATTTTGAATCAGAGAGGGTGACCAGTGTGAGTCATAATCCGTTAATCTCAATAAACCTCAAACTTTGGCGATCTTTATCATTGTCGAGCTCATACGTATTATCAAAAAATAAACGAATCAACAACAACATTACTACCGGCGAGTTCCAGTCAGAAACAAATTCTACCAGAAGGACAATTGCCTTAACGACCAAGTATTCATTTAGCTCACCAAATGGTTTTAAACTCCCCTTCTTTGGAAGAATAAAATTCCGCTCTACAATGTCTGTGGAGCTGAACGTCAAATTTAATTCTGATTTAAGTGTTGTAAATCTCATAAATAATCCTCCCAGTACAAAAATTGACCGATCAGATATTTCAATTGCTCCCCGTATATCATACCAATTCAGCAGACAAATTAAAGGCGGCATTACCGGACGCTGGCAGGATTCAGTCGATAATGGCGGGGGTGGTGCCAACAGAAAAAACCATATCAGAGAGCTCCAAATCTGGACAGAAATCAGGTTCTAATTTAAAGGATTGACTTGCCGGAACTTATCTCATTTATAGTTAAACAGATGAAAATTAATTCCGTCATACTCGTCTTTATATTATTTACCGGCCTAAACATCTCATGCTCTCGAAAAATTGTCAAACCTCCGGAATTTGACGGCGGCAGAGCGATGTCGTATTTAAAAAGGCAGGTCAGCTTTGGTCCCCGTGTTCCGGGCAGTGAAGCTTCCAAAAATTGCCGCAATTATTTTTATAACTTTTTTGATAGTCTGCAAGTCAGTTATGACAGTAACAGCTTTAGCTTCAAAGACCCATATTCAAATAACAACATCCCCTTAGTCAATATTCTTGTGACCATGCCGGGAAAAGAAGCTACGAGCAAAAAAATAATTCTCGTTGCTCATTATGATTCCCGGCCGCGAACGGATTTCACAGAATCAGCGGAGAAAAAGAATAGTCCTATCGAAGGAGCCAACGATGGTGCTTCCGGTGTCGCCGTTTTGATGGAACTTGCCGTGCTGCTAAATAAAAACAAACCGGATGTGGCCGTTGAGCTTCTTTTTGTTGATGGAGAGGATTGGGGAAAATCCGGAGACTCAGATTATTATCTCCTCGGTTCAAAAGAATTTGCAAAAACAATAAATGCCGATAATTATTATTTCGGAATCGTACTCGATATGATTGGCGACAAAGACCAGCAGGTTTACCGGGAAGAATACTCAGAAAGATTTGCACGTGAGATTAATGACATCGTCTGGGAAGCCGCCGCCAGACTTTCCGTCAACACTTTCCATAATTCTGTCAAATATGCAGTTCAGGATGACCACCTGCCCTTAAATATTGCCGGAGTGAGAACAATAGATTTAATTGATTTTGATTATCCATACTGGCATACTGAGTTTGACACGGCCGACAAATGCTCGGCTGAGTCACTGGAAAATATTGGAAAGGTCTTACTGGAACTGATTTATAACAGAGCATCATGGCTAAAGAAGATATAAAAACATTAAGAGATTTTCCTTCGGTTGAGGAACTGCTGGAAAACAAGAATCTGAAAACAATAATATCGGCGGTTCCCAGACCAATTGCATCTGACATTATCAGAGCCGCCGTGAAAAATCAAAAAGACGTTCTACAAAAAAACAAAAAACTAATCAAATTCTCAGATTTGCTGAAGAGTATCAGAACAGATTTGTCCGATGCAAAGAGAGAAAAAATAACTCAGGTCATAAATGCTACCGGAACTCTTATTCACACAAATTTAGGCCGCGCTCCTTTGGGCGCTCAAAGATTAGAGGAAATTTCAAATATAATATCCGGTTACTGCAATATTGAATATGATTTAATCAGCGGCAAAAGAGGAAACCGGGGTGCTGCCTGCGAAAGATATCTGGCCAAACTCTCCCAATCAGAGTCGGCTGCAGTGGTCAATAACTGTGCCGCAGCTTTGATGCTTTCCTTAAACAGTTTTGCTGATAAAAAGAAAGTCATAATCTCAAGAGGGGAGTTGATACAGATTGGCGGCGGATTCAGAATCCCGGATATTCTCAAAAAATCAGGGGCCAAACTTGTAGAAGTCGGAACCACAAATATTACCGGGTTAAACGATTATAAGGATGCTATTGATGATAAAACGGCCGTGATTTTGAGAGTGCATCGAAGCAATTTCACCCAGTCTGGTTTTACCGATGAAGTGCCCACCGATGAATTAGCCAAACTTTCAAGAGACAATAATCTAATCATGATAAACGATGTCGGAAGTGGGTTGGTGATGAATTCAAGCGAGGCAAAACAATTAAATGAACCAACCATATGGCAAGCGGTTAAATCAGGTGCCGACTTAACTCTTTACAGTGGTGACAAATTATTTGGCTCTGTTCAGGCCGGAATTATCTGTGGAAATAAAGAGCTGATTAAAAAGCTAAAGTCAAATCCGATATTCAGGACTTTAAGGGCTGACAAACTGATTCTCAAACTTTTGGAGTCATCGGCAGCCGACTACTTAAACAGTAATCAATCGGATTCTCCGTTATGGCAAATGATAGGACAGAGTGAATCAGAATTATATAAGACCGGCAAAGCAATTGTAAAAGACTTAAGTTGCTCAAGAGAGATTTCAGTGGAAGCTACCACAGCTTATATTGGCGGTGGTACAACTCCGGAAAAAACAATTCCTTCGGTAGGGCTATTTTTTTCGTCATCATTTAAACCGGACAAGCTCTTAAAACAGTTTCGCAATTTTGAAACACCTGTGATCGGCAGAATAGAAAATAAGAGATTCATATTAGATCTGCGCACTGTTTTAAAATCCGACCTGGCTCAGTTTGTCTCAGCTATCAAAACTATTTTGAAAAAATAAACCATGCTCGTTATCGGAACCGCCGGACATATAGACCACGGTAAATCATCAATTGTAAATTGTCTCACCGGCTCAGACCCGGACCGTTTGCCTGAAGAAAAACGTCGCGGCATGACCATTGACTTAGGCTTCGCCTTCATGGATTCATCGGCTGATCAGGAACTGGCTTTTGTGGATGTTCCCGGTCATGAAAAATTTGTTAAGAACATGATCTCCGGAGCCGGAGGAATTGATTTTGTTCTGCTCGTTGTCGCCGCCGATGACGGTTGGATGCCGCAAAGCGAAGAGCATTTCCAGATTGTCAGAATGCTGGGAATAAAACATGGAGCAGTAATCATAAACAAAATTGATTTGTCCCAACCGGACTGGATTGACCTGCTTGAAACCGACATAAAAGAGAAAGTCAAAGGGAGCTTTTTGGAAAACGCTCCCGTCTTTCGCGTTTCATCTGTTTCCAATGAAGGAATGGACAGACTAAAAACTCATCTGCAGAACCTTCCCCAGGAACTGACCGGTCAGGATGATAGGGGGGAGGCGCGCCTGTATATTGACCGCTCTTTTGTTCGTCAGGGTATTGGCGGGGTTGTCACCGGAACATTGAAGCATGGCACCCTTTCGGTTGGTCAGCAAATTTCCATCTGGCCTTCTATGACAAAGGGAAAGATTAGAACGCTTCAGTCTAATAATAAAGAAGTTGAAAAAGCCAGAGCCGGACAGAGAACAGCGGTTTCATTTACCGGCATAGATAAATCTGACCTTATCAGAGGCGGAGTTGTGTCCACCCTTAAGAATCTTATCCACTACATGAAAAATGATGTTCTTCTGCTTTCAGTAGAGCTGCTCGGTAACTCTCCGGTCATATTGAAAGACAGAAGACGGCTGCTTGCTCTCTGCGGCACACAGGAAGTAGAGGGGGAAATAAGAATCTTATCAGACAAGACTATAAAACCTAACAACAAAGGATATCTATTTTTCAAACCTGACCGGCCAATTCTTGCCAATCGGGGCGACCGCCTTATCCTCAGACTGCCGACACCGATGATAACAATCGGCGGCGGTGAAGTGATTGGCCACTTTGGCAAATTCCCCCGTAAGAAAGAGCACCAGAGATATCAGCATTTAACAGAAGTGACCAGTCAATCAATTGATAATATTGTCTCGGCAGACATGAATTTCTATAAAGCGATCAAAATCGGTTCCTTCATGAATTTTACAAATGTGTCCGCTGCAAAAATCAAAAGTATTCTCTCTGAAAAAATAACAGACAAAAAACTCGTTGAGTTCAATAATTATCTGCTCGATAGTTTGGCCGTAAAATTTTTCAAAGAAAATATAAGCCGTCTCTTCTCAGACAGCGGAATAAACCAGTCAGAGTTCAAGGCGCATTTTTTAGATTATGCTGACGTTCTTACAATATTTCTGGATTACTTAACAGAAACTCAGTTTTTGGAAATCAGCGAGGGAAATTACACAATTAAAAGTGACACAAGAGAAATCCCGGCCGACATAAAAAAAATATGCGGCAAAATCAAAGCCACTCTCGCCGAGGCAATTTATACGCCGCCAAAGCTTAAAGATATCGCCTCAAAGGGGAAAAAAGAGAGGGAAGCAATAAAGTATTTGATTCAATCAGAAGAAGTCTACAAGTGTGGAACCGAGTTTCTTTTCATCAGCAAAGGCTGGGAAGATCTGATTTCTTTCATAAAAGAGAAATTAAATTCAAACAACAAAATTGCAGTCTCAGATCTGAAAAACAGATTCAACCTGTCCAGAAAATATGTGATTCCGATCTTGGAAGAAGCCGACCGACTGGGGCT
>JACZYS010000074.1:9407-10339 GCA_022570975.1 Candidatus Zixiibacteriota bacterium
GACAAAAAGAGAAGGGGATATAAGAGTCAAAGGTGACCAGTTTGAAAAATAAATTTCTGTTATATAACACAAAAATATATACTCAAGCCAATAATGTTGTGGCCAGCTCAATTGCGGTTAACAAAAATAGAATAGTTGCTGTCGGCAATATGCTCCACCAAGATTCGGACTTCAAAAATTACCACAAAATAAACTTGAAAGGCAAGACGGTTGTCCCGGGTTTTACTGATTCGCACACTCATTTTTATTATTACGCCTTATCATTTAGCCGTCTTTCTCTTTCAGAAAATGACAGCCTTGATTCTTGCCTCAAAAAAATCAGTGACTTTTCCAAAAAACTAAAAAAAAATGAATGGGTCTTAGGCGAGGGCTTTTCTCCGGAACTACTCAGAAAAACCGGAAAAATTGATTGCCATCTGCTGGATAAATATACTTGTGGAAAGCCGGCTTTTATTTACTCCAAAGACCAGCATTCTGTCTGGGTAAACTCACCGGCACTCAAAATTGGGGGTCTTTCAAAAAACAGTCCCGATGTTGACGGTGGAAGAATTGGGCGGTTTAAAAATGGCGAACCGGACGGCAACCTCTTTGAGAAACCGGCCTACTACAGAGTATATGAAAGAATACCATCTCCCACAGAGAAAACCAAGATAGAATGCTACCGCCGGGCTCTTGAAAATGCTTACCAAAAAGGGGTTACGGCCCTTCACTCTTTTGATGACGACCCGGGAGTATATGATTTTTTCAATAACTTAAATCAAAAAAACAGACTGGGACTCAGAATAAACTATTACTTCCCGGCAAGAATGCTCCCTGATTTACTTGAGAAAAAAATATGCTACGGTCACGGCGATAACTTCCTTCGCCTTGCCGGAACCGTAGCCCACGTTTCCATTTCCGTCACCCACCACGACCAGGGCCGAGAACGAGAA
>JACZYS010000075.1 GCA_022570975.1 Candidatus Zixiibacteriota bacterium
GAGGTTGCTAATAGCGGCAGCTATTGCTTCTCTTTCTCTTGAGCGAGTAACAATTTCACCGGTCATAAAAGTTATCTTTTTAGCTTCGGTAATGGCTTTTGCTATTTCTTTAATATTTTCCACCGAAACTTTGCATTTGTCAGCAGCTTGAGCAAGGTTTGATGAACTTATTTTATCTTTAAGGGTCTTAGTTTTTGAATTTTCGACTAAATTCTCTTCTTGAGCGGCCAGACAGATGGCGTTCATAACTGTTTCATCCTGTCCGGCTTCATAAACGATTTCCAAATCGGCAACATCTGCAGTTTTCACCGCATACGGATTGATTGAGAAAACTTTTGCCTCGCCAAAATTCTTTGCTTTCCGAATTCTCAGGTATTCATTGTGATGCTCCCGAATCAGGTCCGACCCAAAAACAATGATCAGATCAGAATCATCAATATCAGAAATAGAGAACGGCTGAGATGCCAGCTTGTCGAAAATATTGTTTGCTTCTTTGGGAAGCATCCGGTAGTCAAAACGTGAATCAATATTGTTAGATTTTAATATTGTCCTAAAAAATTTCGAAAAACTGTATAGTGAGGCGTTATCCAAATGCGGTGATGCCAGTCCGGAAATACAGACCGAGCCCTTTTTATCCTTAATATCCATGAAGCGATTTTTGACAACTTTAATAGCTTCATCCCAGCTGACTTCGACCTGCTTGCCGTCTTTTTTTACCAGCGGTTTTTGTAGTCTGTCCGGTGACTTAATCGCCTGATAACCATAACGGGTGATATCAGAAATCCAGCCATCATCAATATCATCGTTGCACCTTGAGGTGACTCTGAAAATATGATTTTTGTGGTCTTCTCTGGTAAATTTTATATTTGTGCCGGAGCTTGAGAAATTACAGATTGAGTCCGTGGTTTTTGTCAGCCATACTCTTATTTTGTAACGCCAATCAGAGTTGGTCAGAGCACCGACCGGGCATATTTCAACTAAGTTGCCAGAGAAGGGATTGTCCACCTCTTCTCCGGGGGCAGCATTAATTTCGGAAATATTGCCTCTTTCATAGCAGCCCAAATCATATTCGCCAAAGGCTTCTTTGTTGGCACGGACGCACTTAAAGCAAAGGATACATCGGTTACGGTTAAGAACAATTTCCGGGCCAATCCTATGGTCGTCAAAAGTAGAGTTTGATCCTTCTTCTAAGAACCTGCTTTTTCTGAAAACCGAGCGGGTGTCGTCATAGCCATGGGCAAAGGTTAGATCCTGAAGGTCACACTCACCTCCTTTGTCACAGGTGGGACAATCAAGGGGGTGGTCTATGAGAGTAAATTCTATAACCGCTTTTCGGCCCTGTTTTACCTGATCTGATTCGGTATGGACAACCATACCGTCCATAGCTTCGGTTGAACAGGAGACCTGCAGCTTGGGCATTTTTTCAATTTCCACATAGCATATTCTGCAAGCCCCGACTGATTTAAGTTTTGAATGCCAGCAGAAAGTAGGAACGTTAATGTTACCCATAATGGCTGCTTCAAGAACAGTGGCCCCCTTGGGAACAGTAACAGCAAGTCCGTTTATTGTTAACGATATCATCGGCACAACCTGAGTTTCCGGAGCTTTGTCTTTTATTTCTTGTGTCATTTAACTTTATCTTTTACCTAAAAGCAAAATCGTTTTTATATTTTGTTTTTCCGTTATCTATCGCATACTGCCATTCATCACGCCAGTGCTTGATAGCTGACTGAATAGGCATAACAGCGGCATCACCCAAAGGGCAAATTGTCCGGCCCAAAATATTGGCGCAGACATCTTCAATTTTCTCAACATCTCCCGGCTCTCCCTGACCCTGCATAATTTTTAAGACCATCTTCTCAAGCCATCCTGTTCCTTCACGGCAGGGAGTACATTTTCCGCATGATTCATGACGGAAAAAATGTATCAACTTATAAATAACCCAAATAATACAAGTCTCCTCATGGAAAACTATCACCGCTCCGGAACCGAGCATTGAGCCGACTGCTGCCATTGATTCATAATCTAAAGGAGTATCAACCATATCGGGAGTCAAAAAGGGAGTCGATGCTCCTCCCGGGATTACACCTTTAAGTTTTTTGTCGTCCAAAATTCCAGCGCCATATTCCGGGTCATATATGAAATCTTTTAACGAGAAGCCTAACTCAATTTCGTAATTACCGGGTCTCTTGACATGACCGGAGAGCGAAACCAGTTTTGAGCCGGCAGATTTTTCGGTTCCAAAAGTCTTATACCATTGAGGGCCTTTATTTATGATGTGAACCACGGCAGCCAGAGACTCAACATTGTTTACAATTGTCGGGCAGGCATAAAGCCCTTCCACAGCTGGAAATGGCGGACGGATTCTGGACATGGCCCGCTCACCCTCAAGCGAATTTAGGAGAGCTGTTTCTTCACCGCAGATATAAGCACCGCCTCCGGTGTGAACAATACATTCAAGGTCATACCCTGAGCCATAAATGTTTTTTCCTAAGTGGCCCCTGGCATAAGCATCTTCCACTGCCTTTTCCACAATATCAATGGCATGGTTAAACTCACCTCTGATGTACAAAAACATGGTGTGGCATTTGATGGCAAAAGAACCAATAGCCATTCCCTCAATTACTTGATGAGGGTCACGTTCTAAGAGGACTCGGTCTTTGCAGGTACCCGGCTCTGATTCATCGGCATTGCAGCAGAGGTAGCGTGGTTTGGGAGAATCTTTGGGAACAAAGCCCCATTTCATTCCGGTTGGGAAGCCGGCTCCGCCTCTTCCTCTTAACCCGGACTGCTTTACGGTGTCAATTACGGCGTTTGAATCCATGCTGCTTAAGACTTTTTTCCAGCCTTTGTATCCGCCCCGGCTTTCATATGTCTTGAGCTCAATCTGTTTTGGGTCTTCCACATAATTAAAGAGATGCAGCTTATCGCTTTTGGCTACTGCTTCTGCATTTGTTATAACCGGTGAATAAAACATTATTCTTTAGCTTTCAATTCATCAATAAGGTTACTCAATTTTTTACTGTCCAGATTTTCATAATAATCCTGATTTATCTGCAGCATTGGTGCCGTTGCGCAGGAAGCAAGACATTCTACCGAGTGAAGAGTAAAAAGCCCGTCCTTGGTTGTTTCTCCCTTTTTTATCCCCAGTTTTTCTTCAAGAAATTTTATCATGGAATCCGCTCCCACCAAGGCACAGGAAATATTATGACAGACCATAATATAATATTTCCCAACCGGTTTCTTGGGAAACAGCGTATAAAAAGTTGCTGCCTCGGCAACTTCAATATAAGGAATATTAATAATTTCAGATATCTCCCGATAGAGGTCATTGTTTAAATGACCAACCTGCCGGCAGGCTATGGTCAGAGCCGGAAGAACGGCAGATTTCCTATGCGGATACCTGGCCGCTTTTTCTTTTATTTGACTTACCGATTCATAGGTGAGAATCATCTGTCAACTTCTCCTAAAACAATATCGATTGAGCCGATAGCACAAACCACGTCGGAGACCAAAGAGCCTTCCACAAGTTTGCTCAAGGATTGCAAGTTTAAGAACGACGGCGGTCTTACTCTTACCCGGTTGGGCTTGTTGGTGCCGTCCGATGAGATATAAAAGCCAATTTCACCTTTTGGAGATTCAATGGCCTGATATACGGCACCAAACGGAGACTTAAAGCCCTCGGTGATTATTTTGAAATGGAAAATCATAGCTTCCATTTTGTAGAGAACATCTTCTTTTGGAGGAAGCACCACTCCCGGAACATGAGCCCTATACGGACCTTCCGGCATGCCGTCAATTCCCTGTTGAATTATCGAAAGAGACTGCTTCATCTCTTCTACTCTCAATAAGTAGCGGTCATAAGCATCACCATTTTTGCCAATTGGAATTTCAAAATCAAAATTTTCGTATCCGCTATACGGGTTTGCTTTTCTTAAATCATGGCGGATACCGCAGCCCCTGAGCATGGGACCGGAAAGAGAAAGGTTTATAGCATCTTCGGCGGATATGACGGCAACTCCTCTTGTCCGGTTAATAAAAATCTGATTGCTATTTAAAAGAGTTTCGTACTCTTTAATTTTTTCAGGAAGTAATTTTAAAACATGTCTGACTTTCTTATCAAAATCAGCCGGTAAGTCTTTTGCCAGCCCGCCAATCCTGATATAACTGGTCATCATCCTCTGACCACCGCAGGCTTCATATATATCAACGATACTCTCTCTTTCACGGAGAGCATAAAGCAGCATGGACATGGCTCCCAAATCCAGAGCGTGGGTGCCCAGCCAAAACAAATGGGAGTTTAAACGTGTTAGTTCGGCCAATATTACTCTTGCCCATTTGACTTTTTCCGGAACTTCAATATCCATTAATTTTTCAACAGTCAATGAAAAGCCAAGGTTATTTGACATTGGGGCGAGATAATCCATGCGGTCTGTACAGGGGATAGCTTTGTAATAAAGCTTATCCTCCATCGTCTTTTCTATACCGGTGTGGAGATACCCAATTTCCGGGATTGCTTTGACAACTCTTTCTCCATCTAACTTTAAAATTACTCTCAGCACTCCGTGGGTGGATGGGTGCTGGGGCCCCATATTTAATATAAATTCTTTTTCTACTTGAGTCGCCGTTGTCATTTTATCACCTCAGGAGGGTCATCTTTATTCCAGGTAAAAACCGGTTGCTCCCAGGTCAGCGGATAATCTCTGCGGAGTGGGTGACCTTCTAAGTCGTCGGGAGTAAGAATCTTCCTTAAATCCGGATGACCTTTGAACTTTATTCCCATCAGGTCAAAAATTTCTCTTTCCATCCAGTCGGCAGAAGCAAAATAGTTGGTAATGCTGTCAATTTCCGGATTTTCGGCAGGGAGTCTTGCTTTTAAAAAGAATCTTATCTTGTTTTTGAGGGAATAAAAATTATAAACGACTTCAAATCGTCCTTTTTTTTCTTCTTCATGATCAAACCAATCAACTGAGGTCATATCAGAAAGATATTTTATGTCAAGCTCGTAGTTATTTAGAAAGCCCTTACAGAATAGAGTTATGTCATTAGGTTTGATGAAAAAACTCCAGTCACCGCGGAATTTATCTCTGGAGATTATACTTCCGGAGAATTTATCTTCCAGGAAGTCTAATATTTTTTCTTCTATTTCATTTAAATTATGTTCCAAAATTCACAAAGTCGCCCAAAAAATAATCAGACTAATTTGCGGCCCCATTCTTCATGTTTATCTTTTAGTGACTCTTTTTCAACTTTCTCATGCAGTTTAAGTATGCCGTCCATTAACTGTTCCGGTCTGGGAGGGCATCCGGGGATATAAATATCAACCGGAATAATTCTGTCAACACCCTGAAGGATAGCATAGTTATTAAAGATACCTCCGCAGGAAGCGCAGGCACCCATAGAAATCACCCACTTAGGGTTGGGCATCTGCTCATATAATGTTTTTACCACCGGAGCCATTTTCATGGAGACTCTGCCGGCAACAATCATTAAGTCGGCCTGTCTTGGTGAAGGGCGGACTACTTCCATCCCATATCTGGCAATATCAAAATGCGAAGCAAAGGTAGATATCATTTCAATGGCACAGCAAGCCAACCCAAACCCAAGCGGCCACATGGAACGTCTTCGCGACCAGTTTACCATTTTATCTAAAGTGGTTAAAATTATTGAATCGGGAATTTTCTCTTCTAGTCCCATTCGAGGGCGCCCCTTTTGAGAATGTAAAAATATCCGACTAAGAGAATAACAACAAAAACTACCATTTCAATAAAGCCAAACATTCCTAACCTGTCAGAAATCACGGCCCAGGGAAAAAGAAAAATTACTTCTATATCAAAAAGGATAAATAAAATAGCGACCATGTAAAATTTTACCGGAACGGGCTCTTTTGTGTTCCCAACCGGCTCCACACCGCATTCATAAGGCTCATCTTTTTTCCCCAGTTTGGTTCTTTTTCCTATGAAAACCGACAGACCGGACATGATAAGTGCTATCACAACAGCGAGCACAAAAAGGAATAAAATCGGGAAAAACACTTCAAACATTTGCAAAAATTCTTTCTTTATAAACTTCTCGTCAGAGTATAGACTTGACTCATATTTGTCAAGTTTTATTGGTTATATATAGTATATAATCTCAATTTCTAATGCTTCGCAAGACATGATTTGTAATTGATCAAATATATGATAAGCTATTGATTATGAAGATTGAAAAAAACGCTTCTGTTTATTGTTTAATATTTCTGTCACAAAATTTGATTAATCTATAGTCATTGTTTAATGACCGTTTCAAACTCTTTGAAATGGCCGTTTTCTGTCAGGAAATAGTTAAGCTCTGAAAGTATAAATTTGCCGTATGCTTTGGACTCTCCAAAAAAAGTAAATTTCTTCTCTCCAAAATTAACCTCTACCCAGCCGCCGCCGCAAAGTTTGAAAATATCACTCTGCATTGTTAGTTCGTCCGGTTTCTTGCTCCAGAAGGAAGGGATATTTTGTTGAGAGCAAAATTGTTCAAGAAGATTGGCATGATATGGATATTCATTTATTCCCCCGAAGAGCATGCTGATTTCATCATCTGATTTAACAAGAATAAACTTCCCAACCACTTTCCCCTTTTGATTGTCAGAACTTTTCAGTTCTTCTGAAATTAAGTCAAATATTTTTGTCCTCAAATGATGCTCAGGTCGAAACTACCCGAATGTGATTCGTGAAGATCCAACCCCTTTTTCCTTTCCAGGCCTCAACCCGGTAAATTCCAGGTTCATAAATCTCACAGTTAAGTTTATCGGTATTAGTTTCAATTATTTTATTCCCATTGTGCACAATCTTAACTGTGGCTGTCTTAGGGAGAGTTACATAGAGACGATTTTTCTCACCGAGGGTCAATTCCTGGCCAATACCGGCTGTTTCTGATTCATTTTGAAGATAGAAATCGAATTTTGAGGCATCACCCCAGCGGATATTGGCAAAAAAGAGGCGACAGTCACGAAATGATTGATATAGCTGAGCCTTTGCTTCATTGAAATCTTTAGACATCGGCCTATCAAAAATGACATAGGAGCGAAAAGATTTAAAATGGACTTTATAGGGGAATATCTCAATTTTGATCGGGCCAAGTTTTACTAAGAAGGCATGAGCATCCACTCCGGCTACCCCGACAATTTTTTGGGTCATATTCAACTCATCCCACTTTTTCAAAATCCTATCAGTTGGTCCGGTCATTGATTTGCGAGGTGATAAGGACATTAGAATTTTGTTGAATCGGGTCAGTTTTTCCATCCATTCAGACATCTGATTCCAGAGTTCAATTCCGGTGAATCCCTCAGCCTCCCAGTCATTCCACGGGTATGGAGGATAGTCGGTGAGTTCATTTCTAATTTCATCAGGGTGGGCCAAAATGCCAATAGCCTTGTCTCTTGCCGATTGAGCAACGTATTCTTTGACGGTCATGTCACTTGGATAGACTCTTGGGGAGTCAAAGACGAGATAGTGATGCGTGTCAAACAAATCGTTATGCTCATAACCAATCAGCACCAATGTTTTGTCATAGAGCCCTTCTTTTCCTCTTTCCCGGTCAATCAAAGTCATGTGGTCGGTGATCATCATAAAATCCAATCCGGATTTTTGCCCAATTTTCACAACCTCTTCAAAAGGGCGGGTGCCGTCTGACTCAGTAGTGTGCATATGTATCGCACCTGAGTAGTAGTATTGGTCTCGGACTTTATTTCCCATTATCTTTTCCATCAGTCTCCGGCACTTTTCTGAGAATAATCAAGCCAATAATCATCACAAAGGCCAGAGTTAATATTGCCACCTTATAAGGTAAAACAACAGACTGTTCTTCGGAAAGCTTTAGACTATCGCTTATATATGCGCCCAAGGTAGAATTTCTTCCTACCAGGAAGAATATTGAGGTCCAGATTAGCGGCCCGGCAACGGCGGCGATTCTTCCTGATAAGGCAAAAATTCCAAAAAATTTACCCAGTTCATCTTTGGGAACCATCTCAGCTAACATAGGTCTGGTAGTTGTCCATAGTCCGCCCATTCCTATTCCAATAACTGACCCAATTATCCAGATAACGGTCTGGTTTTCTACGAGGGCAAATATTGTCAAAGCAACAATCCAGGCATAAATAATATACCTGAGCAAACTTTTCAGTGAACGGTTAACAGCCAACTTACCAATAATAAATGAGCCAAAAACAGCGGAAATTGTTGAAATAATCAGAAAGAGATTTATCATGTTGTCATCAAACCTGAGCACAACCGAGCAGTAGATACCAATATTGACAATCACGGTAGCGGCAACATCTTCAAAAAAATAATCGGCAACCAAAAATCTTAATACTCCCGGATATTTTCTGGTTTCTTTTAGACTTTTCCATACTTCAATATAAGCTTCCTTAATCGAAACAATTTTCTTATTTATTACTTCCCTTTCTTTCACCCAGAAAAAAAGAGGCAGGGCAAAGAGTAAAAATATTATTGCCGTTGGAACAAAAGCTCCGGTGAGTCCGCTTCCTTCTATAAATGGAACATCTATTGTAAAAACAGATCCGGTGACAAACGGCATAACAAAGAGCATTCCAATAACCGAGCCAACATAACCTAAAGAAACACCAATACCTGAAACAAAGCGGGCCTCTTTGCCGGATGAAACAGAATATAATAGGGCATTGTAGAATGGTTGTCCGGCCTGGTAAGAAAAATTGGCAATAATGAAGAGTAAGATAACTCCCAATATGAATGTCTCCGGTATGTAAGGCATTAAACCGACAGCCAGGCAACAACTGAAGGTGAAGAAGAAGATGAAAATTTTCTTCTTGGCAGAATGGTCGGAAATTGCCCCCAGAGCCGGAAGAAAAATTGCAGATAAGAGCATGGAGATAGCAAGAGGGATGTCATAATAAGCGTGTTCCAGATTGAGATCTTCGACCATATATCTCTTTAAGTATAAAGAGACAATATTCATGGAGTAAATGGTGTTGGCAAAGTCATAAAGCGACCAGCCAATAATATCTTTTCTAAGAAGAGATTTAAATTTGGACATTTTTCATATCCCCAGCTTTTCAGATATTTTCATCATGCCGTCTCTTACCAATAGCAGAAATTCTTCGAGTCCCAGACCAAGATTCTCACAGGCGGCCATATTTTCTCTGGTTGCACCGGCGGCAAATCTTTTTTCTTTAAATCTTTTTAGGATAAATTTTGCATCCAGAGATGACAGTTTCTTCTCGGGGTGCATCAGAGCAGCCGCAACCAGGAATCCGGTGGTTGGGTCAACGCAATAGAGCGCCCAGTCCAGTCTGGTCCTGCAGGGGACGTGCCCCGGGTGCGCCTCAATGGCATACAACATTTCATCGGGAAGGTTATATTCTTTTAGCCATTCTTTGGTCACATATGTATGTCGGGCTTCATCGTTTTTGGTTTCGTTATAGTCAAGATCATGCAATAATCCGGTGAGTCCGTAATATTCGACATCTTCATCAAAATGTTCGGCAATCTTTCTCATGCCGGCTTCTACTGAAAGAATATGTTTGAGAAGATTATTCTCTCCGATTTTTTCTAAAACAAGTTGATATGCAGTATCGCGAGACAATGAAATATCCATGAACCGTAATTTAACTTGAGCAAGTGCTGTCTGTCAAGGAATACAGAACTATTGAATTATTCGAGTGAAGATGCGGTATTAAGCCTAAAAAATGGGGCAACACCACCTAATCCAGGAAGTTCCAGGTGATATTGTAATAAGAGAACTGCCCTTTGAAAAAGGGACTGTCTGAACTGATTGTTTCTGTTGTAATGGAGTTTTCAAAAATATAGCTGAACCGGAAATCTTTAATTTTAAATGAGAGTTTACTGTTTATGACAACATCATTTCCTAATGTGTTGATACCTTCGAAACTAAAGATTTCATATTCCGAGCTATAAATAAGTTCCGCGTAAGCAAAAAGATGGGCCAGTTTTCTTTTCCAGAAATAATGAAGCTCTACCCCGGTAAAAGCCTGAAACTCAGGATTATAATAAGTTTTGATTGGTTCTGAGGGAAGGCTTTGATTTTTGTCTTCTATATTCTTGATATTGTTATATGACCCGCCGCTCAGTAAGGTAATAGTTTCACCAAGTGCTAATTTTACTTTAAGGCGCGCGTTATAGAAAGTCATATCCTGATTATAAGGCAATGTGCCATATCTACTGTTTTGAAAAACTTCCAGTCTCTGGATTCCATCAAATATTTTACCACCGGTCAACTGAAGATTGATATTTGTTTTGGGACTTCCTATTTCGTATATCAGACTGGCTGTTAGCTGTTTTTCCGCTTTAA
>JACZYS010000284.1 GCA_022570975.1 Candidatus Zixiibacteriota bacterium
GAGAATGAAACAACCAACATCTTTGGCGGCAAAGAAAAGACAATACTGGTATCTTCAACAAAGCACCGACTTGAGAACTCTGCCGAAGAGAGTCTGGTAGTTGTAATTTATGACATAACCCGAATAAAAGAGCTTGAGCAGAAAGCTTTGAGAAAAGAACGTCTCTCTGAACTGGGAACTCTCTCTGCCGGTGTTGCTCATGAAATTCGTAATCCGCTGAATACTATTTCCATAGCAGCCCAGAGGCTTTCATCAGAATTTAAAGTAGAAAACAATCAGCAGGAATATGCCGATTTCACCAAACAAATTCACCAAGAGACCAAAAGGCTCAATAAGATTGTCACCAAATTTTTATCTTTGGCTAAAGATGAAGAGACAAGCCGGGAAGAGGTCAATTTGTCTGATTTGCTAAATGATTGTATAACATTTTTTAAAACCGAAACCGACAATTTAAACATTTCCCTGAATTCTGAAATTGAAGACCCACTAATTATCACCTCCAATTCTGATAAACTGAAACAGGTCTTTTTAAATTTGTTCAATAACGCCCGTGATGCTTTAGAGGGAAAAGCGGGGACAATTTCAATTAAGGCTGTCAAAAATGACGACCGAGTAGAGATTTATATT
The DNA here is from genome assembly GCA_022570975.1 of Candidatus Zixiibacteriota bacterium. Classification (GTDB taxonomy): domain Bacteria; phylum Zixibacteria; class MSB-5A5; order GN15; family FEB-12; genus JACZYS01. The sequence continues at coordinate 628 of JACZYS010000284.1, forward strand.
GAAGACTCCGGCTGTGGTATTGATGTAAATAACAGAGAAAAAGTATTCACGCCATTTTTCACCACCAAAGAGAGTGGAACCGGACTCGGTCTGCCGACAGTTAACAAGATTCTCAATGACTATGGGGGTGAAATAAAAATTATAGACGGCAAACTCAAATTAGGCGGGGCCTGTTTCAAAATCAGGCTGCCGGCTTAATAAACGACTGATTGAAAGACATCATGGGCGGCAGTCGCCCCCGTCTGCCCCAATAACTACTTTAATGGCGGAGAGGCAGGGATTCTTCGCACGGGTTTTCGCCTAAGTTTATTCACTTCAACAATATAGGGCAAAACAAGTGTGTTGTAAAGAGTTAAGTAGATACAAGTAGGAAGCAAGTAGAGCCAAGTAGAAACAACTTACTCGAAGTAGTTTGTTAGATTATTGTTAGAAAGAAATACCACCCAACTTCCAAATTCTCTCAATTCCCACTTCACGACTGTGGGGCACCCGTGTAAATGCCTTTCGAAAGCAAGAATACTACTCCTCCTCTTTCCCGCTTGTAGTTGTGTGCAGGATAATGCCAGATGCGCCGACCACCCAGCCAATCTTATTGTCAATAAACTTCACTGAATAGAGACCGTGTCCATAGCCATCACCAAGTTGTTCCCAGCTGTCACCGCCGTCCTCGGTAAACAATACTATTCCATTGCCTCCCAGAAAATGCTCCCCGACAATCCATCCTCTGTTTTCATCAATGAATTGAATTGAAATGTAATGGAAAGCTCCGAATTCAGCCAGATCTATATAAGTCCAGTTTTTGCCGCCATCTATTGTTTTGTAAGCTACGTACGAATAACCAGCCGCAAAACCAACAGAGTCATTCACAAAATAAACATCTTGTGCACTATAGTCTAGAGGAAGAGTTTGCTCTTCCCATGTCATCCCGCCGTCGGTGGTATGAACCATTTCCAATCCTGCCGCCCAACCATTCTTTTTATCGATAAAGAAAACTGTATATAAACCATGTCCAGCATTATTGAGTCCATTGTCTTGTTCTTCCCAGATGATACCTCCGTCACTGCTGTGAATTATCGTACCCGAAGACCCTACCGCCCAGATATTATCTTTGTCAAGGGCATGGACAGCATGAAGCCTTGCCAGGGTGTTGCTTTCTTGCACATTCCAATTGATACCGGCATTTTCGGTCTTTATAACATACCCGTTTGTTCCAACTGCCCAGCCGGTTTGAGCATCAATAAAATCTACACCCCAATACCATTCATTGGGACAGTCTTGAAGCTCCCATGACTTACCCGAATTTAAAGTGGAAATAATTGTTCCGTTTTTGCACACCGCCAATCCGTTATATGGGTCCACAAAATAAATTTCATAAAGGTCGGAAATAGTAACTTCATTTTTTGATAACCAGTTCTGACCT
>JACZYS010000076.1:0-824 GCA_022570975.1 Candidatus Zixiibacteriota bacterium
ATCATTCTGGGATTGATGGCAAAAAATGAAAAGCTCAAAAAACATCTGCTTCATGGAGCTGCTTTTTTGGCCCTGATTGGAATATTTGCCACGGTCAAATCTGTTCCCGGGTTGTTTGATGTCATAGCTGGAAAAGAGATGGAGCGACCGGCGGCAGTTGTCAGCCAGGCAATTATGGCCTTACTTTCTATTGGTTACATTCTGGCCGGCATTAAATCATTTGTCGATGCCCGTAGAAGCAAGTAGTTCTATCTGAGATATTAAGGCTGTTAGGGCAGAATCAACTCGCAAATTATTTTCACTGAGCCGGCAAGTCTCAAACCCGAGTTCTTTGAAGATATCGATTTCAAAAGGTACCCAGCCACCCTCGGGTCCGATAGCTGCGATTATTTTGCAATCGGTAGATTCAGTAATTTTGATCTTTTCAGAATTTAAGTATTCTTGAGATTCTAATTCAGGCAACACCTTAATAGAAGGTGAGGATTCTTTTTGAAGCAGCTCGGCAAGGAAGTCTTGGGAAAAGATTTTGAATTTATCATGGATGGATATGACCGGGAGTCTCGTGTTTTTCCCTTGCGATAATCCCTCAAGCAAGAATTTTAATTGTTTATCCGGGTTCATAAGCGGTGACTGAAAATATGATTTTTCCACCCGGTTCGATTTAATCAGATAGATGCGCCTGATATTCATCATAGCCGATATAAAAAATACTCGTTTCAATATTTGAGGCCGGGGGAGAGCCATGATTATATCAACTTCCGGTTTTCGTTTGGGAGCGTCATTTAGAGTAGTTATACGGAGAATCAGCTCCTGACTGTTCATCT
>JACZYS010000076.1:834-10257 GCA_022570975.1 Candidatus Zixiibacteriota bacterium
ATTGCCTATCCCGCCTTTTAAATTTCCAATTTCTAGATTATCTCCCGCCTTTGATTTGAGGATGTTTTTAATATGCAGGGCACGGTTGTCGGTCAGCTTGTAACTGTTTTCGCCAATTTGATCTTTTTCTGTTAGAATAATCAAATTCATCTGGTTATAAGTTTTTCACAAATTTCTTTGATGCCGTTTGTTCAAATGATGCGTCATATTGGTCAATTAGATTTTTCCACAGGAATTGTTCGGAAACCGATTTTAGATTGGAAATTGTTTTATTCCATTTGCTGGTGTCGTTATATTTTTCAAGTAATCTCTTTGTAGCCGCAAGCAGGCTGTCGGGAGAGTTTTCATAAAAATAATTATCTCTGTTGGCGGCATAGTCAAATAGTTCCGGATAGGAAAGACGGTTGGGGAGAAGAGGACAGACACCTTCCTTGACCGCTTCCAAAATGGAAATCCCATAAAACTCATGATTTGCAGTCGATATCAGAATATCGGACTCACGTAAGGAATGAAGATAATCGTCTTTGTTTTGTAGAAAACCATATCTGTTAATTCTGTCAGAAAGTTTTTCTTTTGCTTCAGCAAAAACAGTCGGTGAATTTTCAAAACTTTGGCCAATGATATTTAACTTGAATTCAATACCATCATTTTGCAATTGATAAAGCATCTCAAAAAACATTTCCGGGTTTTTATCATGCTCCCATCTGGCCGACCATAAAATTGTCGGAATTTTGTTTCTTTCTTTTGCTTGGAGAGCTTCGTTCTCAATTCCCGGGTAAAAGACAGCCGATTTATCTTTGGCCGTTTCAACTTTTTCAAGATCCTGATAGTCGGGCATTTTCTTGAGGAACTCTTGCAGTGCCTCATAAAAAGAAGTCATATGAAAATGAGAATTAAACATTACCGTGTCAGCGGCCAGAGCAGAAATATAATTGACCATACCAAAATATAAGTCCCGCTCTTTTTCATATCTCATTGGATAAGTCAGCTGATTTTCATGAAAATAGAGAACGGTGGGGATATCAAACAACTCCGGAGAAAGAAGCCCTTTGTATTCAGCCAGATTCAACATATCTGAGCAAAAGATTAAATCTATCTTCTCGCCAATTGAATTTATGGAATTTGTCTCTTCGGCTAATGTTAATGCAGAGTGACGCATGCGCCATTTCCATTTGTAAGCCGGAAGGGTGGTAAGAGACCAGTCATGCCGGCTGTGTCCGGCAAGTGCATCGAGGAACTGTTTGTGACTTCCGCCATAATATGGTTCCAGAGCGAGGATATTCATTAAGCACAAAAATGATTATAAGTCTTGCTCTGTCAAGGTAATTAGAAAAAGGAAAAAGCTTTTTCCATTACCAATGGACAAGGCTCTTGGCACTGATTTGAATCTTAGACTATTGGTCAATAACCGGAATTGATTGTCCCTGGTCATTAACAGCCACCATTACAAATTCTCCTTTTGTGGCCAGTTCTCTTTTACCTGAAAGAGCTTTTTCACTGTACATAAAGACATCAATAGTTACTGAGGTTCTCCCCACTTTTTTAACTCTGGCACAAAGTTCAACCATGTCACCTTTTATGACCGGTCTCTTGAATTCCACCCGGTCAGAAGCTATTGTCACCATCATCTTTCTGGAAAACCGGGTGGCACAAATCCAGGCGGCTTTATCCATCCACTGTAAGGCATTTCCTCCAAAGAGGGTGCCATATTGATTAACCATTGAGGGGAAGACAACTTCTGTTATTGATGTCTCTGTTTTCAGTCCTTTTTCGTTATTTTCTGTCATTAAATCCTCTAAATTGCTTATTGTTCAATTTGTCATAACATATAATAGTACCGAGTCCAAAAGTTCAACAAAAATGAAATTCAAGAAATAACATTGCTTGCAATGGAGAGCATATCATATAATATTAAAATATATGTAATATTAACTCTAAACTGATGAGGAAAAAATGAAGAAATTTATGAGCTTACTAATCGTAATGGGTTTATTGCTTTCTTGTGGCAACAAAACCGATTCAAAAAGCGACACTGAAAACGTTGCCGGGAATAAAGTGGAAAGCACTACCACAGGTCAAATAACTGTGGCTGAGCTTAACGATTTGATAGAATCCGGGCAGGATGTTTTTCTTCTCGATGTTCGCACCATCGAAGAATATGATGAAGGGCATATTGGGGCTGTTGACATGAGAATCCGACATGACACTCTGGAGTTTTGTCTGGCTCTTCTGCCTGAGGACAAAAATGTTCCTATCTATTCCCAGTGCCGGAGTGGAAAGCGAAGTCAATTTGCAACCGATTTGCTGATTGAAAACGGTTATGTAAATGCCGTCAATGTAACCGGTGGAATTGTTGCCTGGGAAGAAGCCGGGTATGCGATTGTTAAAGGCGAGGCAAAAGAAAAAGCAAAAACTGACTGAACTATTTTGTGGAGCTTATCTGGAGAAATTTTGATCTTGGCTTCTAAAAAAAGAGATCTGAAAATCACCTTTCAAGGAGACACTTGAGCTCCGGGCCATTTTTGAAGGCATAAGCTACGTGATATGTCAAATCTACAATGTTAGTTTCACCATCTGCATTTACATCAAGCGAAGCAAGACAACTTGGTGTAGCTCCGCCTTTAAACATATAATCTATTCTATCAGTCAGGTCTTTGATATTTAATCTTCCATCAAAATTGACATCCCCCGGCACAATTCTACAACAAGTTTGATTAAATATGTCAAGGTCTGCGAAAAGACTAGTTACTTTATTGGCAACACTTGCAAGGTCATTATCAACATCGGTTCTACCTGCAATATGACCGCCTCTTATGGTAAAGAATGCAGAAAATAAATAGAGGGTGTCGCCGGCAGCGATATCATAATTGGCCACATAAGTAAGTCCGGAATGTAAATCTTCGTTCAGCAATGAAAGGTTGGTTCCGGCCTGGGTATGGTTTTGGTAGAGCAGGGAATTGTCAAAACCGTTTGAAAATGGATAATGATAAGTTGCATTGTCGGCTGTGTAAAGTGCATACGGCTCATAGCTTGTTCCTATGACATTCCCTTGAGCATTATAATGTATAACTCCCAAAAATATCAAACCTGCGAATCTATTGTCAGCATCCCAGCTTTCAGATGTATCATTCCATCCGGGAATCTCAATCCCTTGCTGGTAAACGTATTCATATCCCGAATAGGTGAAGTCAGAACCGGAGCTATTGTAGTCATCAGATGAATCAGAGGGAACATCAAAATCAACCACTTCACCGATTACTACATTTGTTGCACCGTTTGGTGCGGTGACAATTGTCTCTTTTATATAAAAATTGCAGCTGTCTTCATTTCCGTGTGCGTACCAGGTTGTGTTGAATACAAGGGTTGTGTCATCAGTACAGTAGTCACCGGTGTTAACAGCAGTGCCAAATTTCACGGTGTTTTTGCTAAGACCACCAAGCGGTCTGAATGAATTTGAGGATGCAACACTATGGCCGGAATAAAACATTCCAAAGTACATAGCGGTATCGGTGCCATCTACCCATCCGGCAACTATAGAGCCGTCAAACAAATAAGTATCAGCAGATTCTTTCCAGTCACCGTTTTCACTGAAATCCATGTTGAGTCCACCCATGTGGCGGTTACCAGATTTACCGGCATTACCGTTGTTGCCAACTATCAGAGAAAGACAAGTGGTTGCGACTGTATCCCAGGAAATAGCAATTACAGTATCGACAACATACATTTCAATTTCAAAATCAAATACAGTACGTGTATCGTCGAAGTCAAAAGTTACACGACCTGTTTCATAGGCTGCATTACCAACTCCCGCCGGGCAACCGATTCCTCCACCTACGTTCAAGGAAATCTGACCGGCTTCTTTGTTGTTACCACCGGATGGTATGCTGCCATCAAAGTTGGCGATAGCTAACCAGCCGGGGTTTGCTGTACCATCTTCAGTTGTAGAAATAGTGTAAGTCAAAGTAGTATTGCCGGTATTTTCGACAGTGACGTCCAAAACCAGTTCTTCACAGTTTTTAACATACCCTGGATATTTAAAAGAAGTCCAAGACAGAACAAATGTCTGTGCAGGAATCACATCCTGGGCAACTAATAAAATGGTGACTATGAATAATGCTAAATTTCTTGTGCTTGTTAGTTTAATCAAAATTTCTACCTCTTCTATAGTAGGAGCATTGAAGCGGTGGGCCGTTTTTGAAGAAATAATTTACCATATGTGTCAAGTCCTGAATATTGACATATCCGTCGCCACTGGTATCTAACATCTCAAGGCAAGACGGTGTTTGCCCGTTCTTGAAGAAATAGGCTACCATGAAGGTAAGGTCTTGTATGTTCAAAGCTCTATCGCGATTAAAGTCTCCCGGTAAAATACAACAGGAGGAGTAAGATCTTTCAAATGTCATAGCTGCTTTATTGGCAACACTTGCAAGGTCATTATCAACATCGCCTCTATTTACATCATGACCTCCTCTTATGGTAAAGAATGCGGAATATAAATAAAGGGTGTCGCCGGCAGAGATATCATAGTTGGCCACATAAGTAAGTCCGGAATGTAAATCTTCGTTTAGTAATGAAAGGTTGGTTCCGGCCTGGGTATGGTTTTGGTAGAGGAGGGAATTGTCAAAACCGTTTAAAAAGGGATAAACATAAGTTGCATTGTCTGCCGTGTAAAGGGCAAAAGGCTCAGCGGTTGTTCCTATGACGCTGCCCTGAGCATTATAATGTATAACTCCCAGAAACATCAAGGCTGCGAATCTTTGGTCAGCTTCCCAGGCCTCGATTTCATCATTCCATCCGGGAATCTCAATCCCTTGTTGATAAACGTATTGATATCCGGTAACAGTTGTGTCAGAACCGGAGCTATTGTAGTCATCTGATGAATCAGAGGGAACATCAAATCAACCGCTTCGCCGATTACTACATTTGTTGCTCCGTTTGGAGCGATTACGATTGTTTCTTTAATAAGGAAATTGCAGGAGTCAGCATGTTTATGTGCATACCAGTTGGTTCTGAATATCAATGTGGTATCAGCAGTGGCATAATCACCAGTGGAAGTTACATTGGCCCAACCAGCATCTAAGTAGGATGTTTCACCAAGCGGTCTGAGAGAATTAGAAGTTGCGATTCCCGTTCCGGCGCCGAACATTCCAAAGTACATAGCGGTATCAGTACCGTCTACCCATCCGGCAATTAGTGAGCCGTCATACAAATAAGTATCAGCAGATTCTTTCCAGTCACCGTAGTTGGAATAATCCATATTTACTCCGCCATATCCGCTGCCACCGGCATTGCCGTTGTTGCCTATCGCTAAAGTGATACAGGTCGTTGCAACTGTATCCCAGGAAATAGGAATTACAGTATCGGCAACGTACATTTCAATCTCAAAGTCAATTGTTTGGTCATAGCTAGACACAAATCTCAACCTGCCCGTTTCCTTTACAACAGTCCCCGGTGAACATATGAGTCCGTCTTTATTCAATAACAGATGTCCTGGCTTATCCCATCCCCAAGGACCAAAATACAATGGGAAATTTGCAGTATCGATCCATCCGGAATATGTTCCCGGATCTTCAATTATTTCAAGAGTATATGTCACAGGGAAATTGCACTTATTAATGACAACAATTGTTACTAAATGTTCCTCACAATTTTTAACATATTCTGGAAAACGGAAATAAGAAGGTCCTATTCCAGGATAGTAGTTACTTCTTCCAACTGCAAGACATGGAGGGGCGACAGGTTCAACGCAGGGAATTCTTAGCCATTTGATATCGGCATTATACCAGCCACCATATCCTATTATAGCTCCACCAGCTTCGGGGTCATCCACGTAAGACAAATCAATATAACTGTCTCCGGCGTATCCGGGGTCAATTTCGACAACATTTGAAACGGCAGGAAGATTGACTGGATAACTTGCTCCAAAAGTTGCCGTGCTTACCCAGTGTTCGGCAGGACAGGGACCGGCTGCTGTTGCCGGGTCACAAGCCCCGTTTGGTGCATCTGTTGGTCCTCCATAGGAATCAGTGATCGCACGTGGATGATCGAAGACAAATCCGCCATCACGTGAAACAGCCATAAACAAATCACCATTAGCAGCACCGTTTATTTGGCCAGAAAATGCTCTATTGGCGCAGTCATCCTGATTGAAGTTTCCTGTTGTATGAGGAGAGTTGCCTTCCACCCAGAAGGCATAAAACTTGTTATCACACCATGAGAGGGAAACTTTGTTTTGATTTAGGTTATTGAAGCCAGAGTTACAGTTGACCGGGTCCCACAATGCCGTAGCAACACTTCTGATATTTCCGACTGTCAAATTTTCTCCCCAGTGAAAAATACTTGACTGACGGGTACCATAGTCAGCATCATTCCATTTCATGGCTGTCCAAATGACATGAAAGTCCCCGCTGGGGTCAATCATGGCAGACATATCACCATAGGCACGAAAACCGTTGCCAGAATATTTGGTGATATTCAATCTGTTTTCCCACCAATTAGTTGTTCCGTCATATAAGTCTCCCAGATACCCACGCCCATAATTTCTGTTTATCTGGACATATAAGTCATTATCCCATCGGTCTCGACCAGCTTCACCGGTTGATGAATTTTGAGAACAGGTATCTCCAGGACAGCTGTTATCAGGCAAAAGGTTAGCCCAGACGATAGCCACTGTTCCGTCCTCGCTTGCGGTGAGGTCATATGCTTCAACAGTACGGATTGTATCAATGGCATTGCCATATGTCCAGATGACTGAGCTACCCTCTCCCGTTCCCTGAAAGTAATGTAAGCTAGAGCCTTCTGGACCATTACCAATTACAATGCCAATCAGATGCAAGACTGGTTCGCCATCAGCCGGGTTTTGAACTGCGACTACAGGCCAAATGACTGCACGTTCCAATGAATCAGCTGTCGAGAATGTATTCCCAATTAAACTTTGAGAATCAGGCACTCTGATTGATTCATTAAATTGAAGTGAATTACAGACATCCTGCCAGTAAGTTTGGATTTGATATCCCGATCCCTGATCATTGTGACAAACAATAACCGCCCGGTTATCATCGGTAACATCGATTGCCGTATATCCTGCGTATTCACTGACTCCCTGCAAATCAGATGGGCCAAGAAGTCCTCCCGTGCTGCCGTCATAGCCATTATATCGAATACGGCGGTCAACAAGAGCAGGTGTTGGCAAATACATCCATGAAAAATGCAAAGTCCAAGGGCAGTTATTACTTGAGCCCCATTCAATCTGCCTTGGAGAACCAAGGTGGTTTTGGGTTTCATAGTAAGTATCTCCAATTTTTTCACCAAATCCAATTGGAGTGACAAATTGATCGGTTAAGGAGCGATATGGATGATCAGAATTTCTGATATAGTCATTTTCGTCCGGAAGGGCATAATCTCTGACTATCAAAGCAGCCGGGTTTTTTCTCTTATTCAATTTTACTTTGTCTGCTGATGAAGCCGCAGTTATATCTTGTGAAATCAGAAATATGGCCAATATGAAGAAAGAAAGAACTTTAGCGATTTTTGATCCAAACATATTATCTCCTCAAGTAGATATAGTTTGGGCGGTCTGAGCTGTGAGTAACTTAAAATAGATATATTTCTATTTTATGTCAAGCTCTATTATTTTATTATCGAGCAATCTGCCGGGGCTGAGCCGTTCTTGAAAAAGTAACCAACCAATGAAGTTAGGTCGGCAATATTCAGATCTGCCGATCCATCAATATTAGCTTCATCGGGACAACCGGGATTGGCCCCGCTTTTGAACATGTAATTTACGAATTTCGTCAAATCAACGATATTGAGCATTCCGTCATGAGAAAAATCACCCCGAACACTGCAGCAACAGGCATCACCAACGTTGTCACCATCAGTGTCAGTCTGGTCAGGGTTGGATAAGGTGGGGCAGTTGTCAAGGTTTGCGCAGAAACCATCGGCGTCGGCATCATTGTCCGGGTCAAGAGGACAGGAATCGCAAACATCGCCAATTCCGTCAATGTCTGTATCTGTTTGGCCTGGATTTGCAATCGAGGGGCAATTGTCCGCCGGGCAAGTGTTTTGCACATAGGTCGTGTCACCTAACCCGTCACCATCAATATCAATGCAGTCATCGCAATCAAATCCAATTCCATCATTGTCTATATCAAGCTGAGAAGAGTTTGAAAAGTTAGGGCAGTTGTCACATTCATCACCCAGCCCGTCAGAATCAGAGTCTGTTTGGGAAATATTTTGAATTGAAGGGCAATTGTCGCAAAGGTTTCCGATCCCGTCATTATCAGAATCAGTTTGTATGGGATTGCTGACGTTAACGCAGTTATCGAGGACATCTGAGATGCCGTCACCGTCACTGTCTCCGGTTTCGCATTCATCGGGGATATTATTACTATTGCCGTCAAGAGATATTCCCTGGCTAATATCGCAATCATCAAGCTGACCATTTCGATTACAGTCCAAAGAGGAGGGAGGCATGAATACAAAATCAGTAGGAGAGATAAGAGTGTCATCCCCTCTTATTCTGGCCCGGTAGTATCTTCCGGACAGGTATTCATATTCAATAAGCCTGATCACGCCCAGCGATCTGGCAACATATACATTTCCGTTAGGACCAATTTCGATACCCCATGGTCCGTCTAAAATAAGTTCATCATTGTACTGTTTAATGAAGGCTCCGCTGGCGCCGTCATATTCTAAAACCTGGCCGGTATTGTAACTGGTAACAAGGAGGTCGCCATCCGGTTTAAAGACTAAATCACGGGGCCCGCTCAGACCGCCACTGCCGGCACTTACAAAAGTTCCAATTAGTGAGCCGTCGGAGCCGGAATATTCTATAACCGCATTACCGGAGCTGATAACAAACAGATTTCCGTTGGGACCAAGAGTCATGCCATATGGTGAAGAGAGTCCGCCGGAACCACTGCTGACAAAAGTGCCAATATGTGTTCCGCTGCTACCATCATATTTTATGACCGAGTTGGTCAGTTGGCTGGCGACCAGTAAGTCTCCGTTGTTATCAAAAAGAATAGAGGTGGGACCGTTTAGGCCACCTGATCCGGCAGGAACAAATTCTGTATCGGTTCCCAGGGTCAAGTCAACTCTGATAATCTTATCGTTGCCGTGACTGGAGACATATACGGCCCGGTCGGGACCAATTGCAACTCCCATGGGGTTGTTGAGTTTTGTTCTGGCATAGTTTCTTACTGAGACTCCGGCGCGGCCGTGATATTCGCGAAGGTAGTCACCCCCCTGGTCAGCCACATAAATATTGTTCTGACGCTCAAGGTCAATCCAGTCAGTGATCAAATTATTGTTACAGTCCTGGCAAATATCCGGGATTCTATTTCTGTCCAAATCTTTTAAGGTGCCGTATTTGATATCAGTAAAGTCAGGAGTAGAATTATTGTTACAATCGGCTTCACA
>JACZYS010000077.1 GCA_022570975.1 Candidatus Zixiibacteriota bacterium
TCTTAACAATCTTAACATTAATACTATTGTTCGTCTTTACTTCATGTGATTCAGTACCGGTCAGAACCGACATCTCAAATTCTGGCAGTAGTGACCCCGCCGACAACGGCGGAAATGGCAATGGAGACGGAAACGATGATCCAACCGGCACTGGAAATGGCCACGAAAACGGTCATGATCACGGGGAAGATGGAGACGGACATGTTCAGGACCACCCGGATAATGATGACGACCAAGATGACGACGATGATTCTGATGATTAATTAGAAGGACTTGTTGTTGGCGTCTTGAATTATATCAATAGGCTCACCTTTATGAATTTAAGAATAAAGCATCTCAGTTGATTAAATAAAATGCAATTGACAGGTTCTCTGTCTCAAGACATTATTATATTTTATACAAATTGCAACAATACTGCCTCTCTGTCCGTTAATCTTTGAAACAGAGTCAATATTATAAGGCAAAGTAGTAATATTGCGTTTGCAATTAATCAGCAAAGATTATATCTTTGCTTTCTTATGTTACGGAATTTGACAGCATTGAAAATTATTGCCAGAAGACTGCTTGCTTTATTTGGTCTTGTTATCCTTTATAGTTCATCAACAGTTCAAGCCAGAAATCAGCTTGATCAGAGCTTGAGCTCAAGTTTATCCGGACAGGCGGCTGTTACTCCTGCCTATTGCCTTGTTCAGCACAGAATAGGTGTTATCTCTTTGACTATCCAAAATAACGGAACATTTGGCTTTTACAGAAATTTTTTCAGCGGTGGTAGAGATTGTTTTACAGGAGATAGAATCTCTTTTGGTTGTGAATATCCAAGAAGATCAAGCTTGGAAAGTCTTTACTATGGTGCTCTGTGGGTAGGGGCAGTAGTTGGGAATGACAGCATTGTTACCACCGGTATGGCAGAGCCGGGTAATAATCTGGAATTTCATCCGGACGCTTCTCCATTAGGAGACATGATTCACCGCTCATTGCTTAATCCGGACGCACCGGAATTTAAAGACGCAATCTCAGATGAAGACTATATAGCTGTATATTATGACACTCTACAGGGGGCATCCCGGGACTTTCTGTCAAACAGACCGCATGCTCCATTGTATATAGAAGTCACACAAAAGTCTTATGCCTGGTCCTATTCGTATGCTGAAGATATAATTTTGATAGATTTATCTATTAAGAATATTGGCATTAGAAATCTCAAAGAGGTATATGTCGGCATTTTCATGGACGGAAATGTAGGCTACAACCCCGGCTATCCGTTTGATGACTTAACAGGATTTGTTGAAACATATCCGTTTAAAACTTCCTGTCTGGATTACGAAGATAAAGTCTATGTGGCCTGGATGGGAGATAACAATGGTGACCCGATTGACGGCCAGTTTGTTGAGGATGCTGGAATTGATTTCATGAGAAAATCTGCCCCTCATGTTACCGGTACGAGAGTACTCAGAGTCGCTAATGAAGATTTAAAACCTTCATATAACTGGTGGATTGCCAGTAGTAACCCAACTTATGATTTTGGACCAAGGTTTAAAAACAACCCAAGGGATTTCAAAACCGGAGGGCTTGGCAACCCGGCCGGAGACAGAAATAAATATTATCTAATGAAAAACGGCGAGATTGATTATGATATGTCACATACTATGACAGTCGGTTCACTGGACCAAACCTGGCTCTACCCAAGTCGTGCAGTAGCTTATTATGTTTCAAGAGGAATGGACACCAAGTACCTGCTCTCTTTTGGACCTTTTGATATTAGAACATCGGAATCAATTCCATTAACTTTTGCGTATTTTGGAGGTGAAAATTTTCATAACGACGCCGGGAATGGGAAGTTTCTGGGATTCAATCCGGATAGATTCAGAGATCATCTGGATTTTTCTGATTTGATGACCAATGCCAGGTGGGCATCGTGGATATTTGATAATCCGGGAGTTGATACTGACGGCGATGGATTCTCCGGGAATTTTATTGTCTGTGTATTAGACTCGACTTTAATAGATAGTCAGTGGTATCCACTTGTGGCTGAGACAACATTTTTTACAGGTGACGGTGTGCCGGATTTCAGAGGAGCTGCACCACCCCCTGCCCCGGATTTTAGTCTCAGGCCTACCGTTGCAGGCATCCACGTCCAATTCAACGGGCAAAGATCTGAAAGATCCAAGGACTTCCTGACCAACAGAGCTGATTTCGAAGGATTTAATGTTTATGTTAGTCGTGATGAAAGGATAAGCAGCTACTCCCTTTATGCCACTTTTGACTACAGGAATTTTGATAAGTTTGTCTGGAACAGGTATAACTTTCCGGTTGGAAAATATGAACTTCATGACCTCCCATATACGGAAGAAGAACTCCGCTGTATGTATGGAAGTTCATGTGATGACTCTTTTTTTGACCCTAACCAATACGGCCCCGGTAACCCGTTTTCGCCGGAAGGTTTCCCAGACTCTATCTTTTATTTTGCTCCTCATGGAGGAAATGCTTCCCAGTTTGGTTTAAGCAGTCCTATCAAAAAAGTATATCCGGAGGCATTAAACCCTCCTCCCGGTACTAACTTAGATACCCTTTCAGATGATTACCTAACAAATGAAGGAAATTTGAAATATTATGAATATGAAATTACAATTGAAAACCTTTTGCCAACGGTCCCTTATTGGGTAAGTATTACTGCATTTGATTATGGTTCACCTAAAGCAGAATTGGGTCCGCTGGAAACAGCCCTGAACATTAATACACAAATGATTTACCCGGCAGGAAGCGAAAACCAGCTCTCCGGTGAAGATAAGAAAGTATTTGTCTATCCAAATCCATACAGAATCGATGGAAATTACAGGTCAAAGGGATTTGAGGGAAGAATAGAATTTAACCAGCCAAGCAACCGGGTAAGAGAAATTCATTTTGTTAATCTCCCTCCCAACTGTATTATCAGGATATTTTCTCTTGATGGTGACTTGATAAAGGAGCTGTCTCATAATAAAGACCCCTTGAACCCAAATTCTTCCCATGCAATTTGGGATATTATTAGCAGAAACACCCAGGAAATTGTATCCGGACTTTATTATTGGGTTGTCGAAGATCCCAACGGTAAAATCCAAATGGGTAAGCTGGTCATTATTATGTAATTAATCGTTAATTGGATTATTTTTTCATTATAAAGGTCAAATCAGATATTTATTACATATCATTTTCGTTTTGTGAAACATTCTGCATAACTGTGCAGAAAAAGAACAGATACGATAATGAGCCAGTAGTTTTTATCTCTCTACTTTACAATAGTTTATGGGACTTTATAATAATCTTTCCAAATTAATTCTATAACGATAACAGTTGTTAATATGGCATATTGGTTGCTCAAAGAGATAAGGTGACGAATTTATGGCTGTGAAATAACGGCTTCCAATGAGAAGTGCTTGTCTGTTCTGCGGCTCTATATGAAAAGAGGGTTCATGAAAATGAACCAGAGACTAAAGTTAAAATAGGACTAAAATGATTTAGCAAAAAAGTACAAAAAAATGAAAGTTTCCTATTGACAATAGACGCATAGCATCTTATATTCTTTGCGGATGATAGGTGAGTCTAACACAAAATAAAGATTCGGGCTAAAATTAAGCCAAACACATTTCTGATTTTTACTGTCTAAAGTACTTCAGCCTGCTGGTCGCTGTGGGGGCTTCCAGAGGGAATACTAAACTAACACATTTTTTAACAGTTTGTTAAAAGGCAGATTACAAAGGTTCATTATTACTGAAGCAACTATGTATTTTGAAAATTTGAGCAGAAATGTTGGAGCTGTATCATCTCCTCCGCATATCTTTATTCGACTTAGAATTTGGAAGGACGGCGTCTATTTAAACTTTAACTAATGTATAGAAATTATGTTGGCAACCCAAATTCCTACCTAAGGAGGAGTTTATATGGCATTTAGTTTGAGTTCAAGACTATTCAAATCTGTTTCAGTTCTGTTTTTTGCAGCACTGATCATTTTTTCTTTTTCTCCGGAAGCATCCGCTATTCCGGAAATAATTGTAACAGTTGGTGATACCACCGGACTACCAAATGGATTAAATTCTGTTATTTCTATTTACATGGATAATTTCATTGACACTATTGCCGGATTTAATCTCTGGATACAGTTGGACCGCCCAGACTTGATTAAGTTTCAGATAAACGCCGGAACTACAATTGATACTACCTATTGGATATGTAACGAATATGATGGGGGAAATTGTATTGACTCATCGGCAACTATCCCAATAGGTGCCTGGGATTTCGAGAATATTGATACAAGCATTATTCAAATTGGTAACCATGATACTACCGGTACTATGATATCAGGCTGGGAATATGTTGACTCCCGGTCTCTTTCAGGATTGGGTTCGGATATTAATATAAGTGCTTTCGCAGATTATCCACCCCCTCCTACAACGGCGGGGATTGCTCCTCAGCAGGGAGGACTGCTCATAAAAATTCTGGCAGATATCTTTGATATTCCCAATACAGAATTAGAACGAACTGTCCATTTACTGATTCAACATGATATAGTTAATAAGTTCAATATGTCCAGAACCGATGGAAGCTCGATAGGTATTTCCTATGCACCATATATTGATACTTCCTGTTATGTCTGTGATGTTCCTTGCGGACCTGGTTTATGTTGTGGATATGAAAAAGTCTCTCCGCCCGGCGGCGATTATGATAATTGTGATTCCACTTTTATTATACCTGACTCTACTCCGTATGTAGATGAAACCATTGTCCTCTTGATAGACGGTTCTTTAACAGTTGAAATACCGCCAGAATATGTTTGCGGTCAAATTAACGGAGATGGTTCAGAATTTGCAAATATTGCTGATTTAACATACCTGGTAAGATATATTTTTAAAGGTGGCTCTGCCCCTGACCCGATATTGGGAGCGGACTTAAACTGCAGCGGGACTACTAATCCTGTAGATATAGCCGACCTAACTTACCTTGTAAGGTATTTGTTCAAAGGCGGAACTGCGCCTTGTGCAGATTGTAATTGATGAAAATCATAAAAATATTGTGCTGAACAAGCACAATTTACTTAAAGGATAAACGTTTAAAAAACAAACAGAGAAAGGAGGACGTTTAGAAGAGGTATTTATTATGACACATGCTCAAATGAAAGAAAATCTAATAGCTTCATTGATACTCATTGCTATGACATATTCCTGGATTAGGTGGCTCTCGTCCGGAACGTTGATTGGTTTTAGTTCTTTGAGGGGGAATACAATGATATTGTTAGATTTACAAATCGTAAAACATTTTAACGAAGAATTTTAGGAGATTAATAATGAAACGTATCGCGTTTTTCCTAACATCTTTGTTGGTTCTTTCCTTTGGGTTAGCTAATGGACAGGGTGGATCTGTTTCCATCCAAAATGTTGTCGGTGCATTTGGTGCACAAGACACAGTCCAGGCTGGTGTACCAATCGTTTTTGAGATTCGGTTCACCAACAACACTGGCGATTTTATCGCTGGAGGCACAAACGGTTTCCGGGTATATTCACCGGATGGCGCAACTTGGACTCCAATATCCATGACAGAAACAGGAGCTATTAACAAGTTCCCGTTTTTCTTGGATCCCAATACAATGTGGGACGGTGGAGTATTCATCAATGGATTTAGTATCACAGGCGATGGCGCTGATACTATTGGAATTGGTGGATTTGCAAGTGACTCGGCAGTCGCAGGAATTCCTGATGGTTTTGATGAGCATGTTGCCAGTATTACAACCGGAACAGCCATAGCCGAAGCCGGAAAGACCCTTTGTCTTGACTCAGCATTTTATCGACCGGCTAACAGCTGGCTCTGGTCACTTGCTGATACAGCTGCTGCTGCAGTAGTACCTGAATGGGATGGACCTCATTGTTTCTTAATTTATGAAGTCCCAAACTTGGCACCGGTGATCACTAACTGCCCGGGTGCATTGCCCTTTGATCATTGTGGAATTGCATCATATGATTTTGACGCTACTGACGCTGAAAATGATCCTTTTACATTTTCATTGGACAGTGGCCCTGGTTCTATTGATGCCGGTACAGGTGAATGGACTTATGCTCTATCACTTGCTGATGTTGGCGGGTTTGCTATTACTGTAACTGCATGCGATGCATTCCAGTGCAGTAATGACTGTATTGTTGATGTTGCTGTTTCAAACGCAGCTCCAACAATTACATGTCCGGGAATCACAGCAGTAGGTAAAGGTAACTCAACTACTGTTTCTGTTTCAGGTGACGCTGTTGATTGTGACCCTATCACCTATTCCTTAGGTGCTATTTCTCCAACTCCTGTTGGAACAATATCTATTGATCCAAACACTGGCGATGTCACATTTGACACTGACGAAGCCGATGCCGGTAATGCCGGTCAGGTTTTTGATATTGAAGTCTGTGTTTCTGACGGTGATGAAACAGCCTGCTGTACTTTGCAGATTGATGTGCTCTTCACCGAGCCATTTAAAGTTTGCATTGAAAGAACCGAAAGAACCTTCCAGGGCGGACACGAATCAGTTGCTATTACAAAAGAAGCTGGTTCTGAAGCTCTTGGCGGATTTGACTTCCTTATTTCATATGACGCTTCTGCACTATCATTTGTTGGTGCTGCAGAAGGCTCTGTTTATTCTGACTGTGGATGGGAATATTTTAACTATCGTTATGGTCCCAATGGCAACTGTGGCGGTGGCTGTCCAAGCGGACTCCTCAGAGTAATTGGTATTGCCGAAACTAACAACGGTGCCGCTCATCCTTCATGTTTCCAGATGGCCTCCGGTGACACTTTTACCACCCTGGACTTCCTGGTTTCTAGTGACGGTACTTTAGAATGTCAACAAGTACCAATCCGGTTCTTCTGGTTAGACTGTGGTGACAACACTCTGTCTTCCTCAACTGGTGACTCTCTCTTCATTTCTCGCAATGTCACAGACCATGAAGAAATTGGAGACATCACTAATCCAGCTTCTGGATATCCTACCTACACAGGTGCTCAGGATTCAGACTGCTTTACTGGTAATGAAAACAAAGTCCCGGTTCGCTTTATTGATTTCTGCAACGGCGGAATTAGTATTGCTTGTGTTGACTCAATTGATGCCCGCGGTGACATCAACCTGAATGAAATTGCTAACGAAATCTCAGACGCGGTTCTGTTAAGCAACTATTTTATTTATGGAATTTCTGTCTTTAGTTCTGATCCAACCAGACTCCAAGGTCAGATTGCCGCCTCCGACGTAAATGCTGATGGTCTATCCTTGTCAGTTGCTGACTTGGTATACTTAATCCGTATTATTGTTGGTGATGCTTTACCTTATCCTAAAGTTTCTCCAATAACTGCTGAATTTGTTAACAACAACGGAACTCTCAACATCAACGCCGACATGGGCGCTGCCCTGGTAATTGTTGAAGGTGATGCTGTTCCTACACTTTTGGCTGAGAACATGGAAATGAAGCATAATTTTGATGGTATCAACACCCGCGTTCTTATTTACAGCATGGAAGCAGGCGCTTCCTTCTCCGGTGACTTCTTGTCAGTAAACGGAAATGTTGTAAGTACAGAATTTGCCGGATATGAAGGTAACATCGTTGTAGCTAAAGAATTACCCAATAGCTTTGCTTTACAGCAGAACTATCCTAACCCGTTTAACCCAACGACCACCGTTATATTTGAGAGTAAAGGCGGAGCCTATGCTCTTTCTATCTACAATGTAACCGGTCAGAAGGTAGCCGAGTATAAGGGCACTGGCGTAGGAACCATTAAAATTGAAGTTGATGGAACCGGCTGGTCAAGTGGTATTTATTTCTACACCCTTGAAATTGAAAACTTCTTCAAAGAAACCAAAAAAATGGTCCTCTTGAAATAAGTTTGATTTTCATATCTCTGGAGAGGTTAACCCCTCTCCGGAGAATATTTTAAACCTGAGGAGATTGGATGTAAGAAAATTTTAAATAAAAAAGCATGTCTAAGTTTTTTTTGAGAATATTGAGTGAAATGGAAATGGTGAAAATGACGAGAAAAGACATAAACGGAAAAAGAGATTAAAAGCAGGGTGCAAGTAGTGAAAAATTCCTCTTACCGTAAAATAATTGCAGAGCATAACTCCGCTTGTAAGACTGTATTTGTAACTTTATTATTAATGCTTACTTTTGGGACCGTAAATTCCCAACCAAGTTCAGTCACAATTCAAAATGTTCAGGGTCTGTACGCTACCGACACTATTTTGGCCGATGAACCGATAGTTTTTGAAATTAAATATACAAACAATTCCGGTGATTATTTATTGGGAATTACCAATGGGTTCAAAGTTTATTCCCCAGATGGTGCCAACTGGACACCACTTGTGGGCACATCAACTGGCAAGATAACTTATGAAATGTTTGACGGCGGATTTTTCATCAAAACATACAGTATTACCGGTTCCGGAACTGATACTGTTGGATTTGGTGGATTCTCAATTTTGGCTGATGGTATCCCCCCCGGTTTTGATGAACACGCTGTGAGTATTGAGACGGGAGTCACAGCCGCAGACGATGGCAAAACCCTTTGTCTGGATACTGCCTTTTTCCCCCCATCCAATACCTGGCTCTGGTCTGGATCAACAACAGGAATAATAATTCCAACCTGGGATGGACCGCACTGCTTTACTATATATGAACTGAAAAATGCTCCGCCGACCATAACCAATTGTATTGGGACATTATCTTTTGATCATTGTGAAATTGCTTCTTATGATTTTGATGCGACAGACTCAGAAAATGATCAGTTCACATTTGAGCTGGCCTCAGGTCCCGGCTCTATTGATGCCAATACTGGCCAGTGGACTTATTCTCCTTCTCTGGCAGATGTTGGCGGTATAACAATTGGTGTCCGCGCCTGTGATTTCTCTAGTTGCGGAACAACATGTTTTGTTGATTTAACAATTACCAATTATGCACCAACTATTACTTGTCCCGGTATAACACCGGTGTTTGCCGGAAGTAAAGCATCCGTAACAGTAACTGCCGAGGCAGTAGACTGTGACCCGATAACTTTTAATATAGCGGCCGTAAATCCAGCGCCGGTGGGGATGATAAACATTGACCCCAATACGGGCGTTCTTACTTTTCAATCAGACACAGCAGACGGAAGTTTAAGTGCTCCAATTATTACTGTTACTGTCTGTGCTAGCGATGGAGATTTGGAAGTTTGCTGTGATGTTCAGTTTGAGTTTATTTCTATTGAACCGTATGGTGTTTGCATTGAACAAACCAGCAATACTATTCAAGGCGGTCATGAAATTGTTGATATTACTTATGAATCCGGATCAGAACTTCTCGGTGGATTCGACTTCCTTATTGCCTATGATGCATCCGCACTCTCGTTTGTAGGCGCAATTGAAGGTTCCGTCTATGATGACTGTGCCTGGGAATATTTTAACTTTCGTTATGGTGCATTAGGTAATTGCGGTAGTGCCTGTCCAAGTGGGCTGTTAAGAATTGTTGGAATTGCGGAAACCAACAACGGCGCAAGCCACCCGACCTGCTATGATATGTCACCGGGTGATACCTTTGCCTCGCTTGATTTTCTGGTTTCGGATGACCGCACTTTAGAGTGTCAGCATGTTCCAATACGCTTCTTCTGGCTTGACTGCGGCGATAATACTATATCATCCTACACAGGTGACTCCTTATTTATTTCCAGTTCTGTATTGGATTTTGATAAAGTCATCGACATAACAGACCCGACATCCGGCTATCCGACATATAGCGGTTCGCAAGATGAAGATTGTTTTCCTCCAGATGGAATTCCTCAAAAAATACCAATACGTTTTATTAAATTTTGCAACGGCGGAATAGATATTGTCTGTGCTGATTCAATTGATTCCCGAGGTGATATCAACGTGAACGATATCCCATATGAGATTGCTGACGCCGTATTATATAGTAACTATTTTGTCCAAGGGCTTTCAGTATTTACTATAAACTTGGACGGTCAGGTGGCCGCCTCTGATGTAAATGCTGATGGGCTCACTTTGACCGTTTCTGATTTAGTTTATCTGATTAGAATTATTATTGGAAACGCTGACCCAATTGCCAAGCTCTCGCCTATTATTGCCGAGTGGGCAAATTATAACGGGAGAATTAGTATCAACGCCGACATGGGCGCTGCCCTGGTAATTGTTGAAGGTGATGCTGTTCCTACACTTTTGGCTGAGAACATGGAAATGAAGCATAATTTTGATGGTATCAACACCCGCGT